>JANNRU010000500.1:0-18083 GCA_031401755.1 Acidobacteriota bacterium
GTCCCCGCGGGCCCGGAGGAAGCCCGCACTTTTATGTGCGAGCGTGCGATCAGAACGGAGCGGTGCTCTCGAGGTACAGGGTGACCGAATCACCCGTGGTCACGCTCTGATAGAGCAGGCGACCCCAAGCGACGGCACCTCCCGTGGTCGGAGCGGTCGGATCGTTGCGGCGGATCCGGGTCCCAGCCGGCGCGATCTGCACGATCGCACCGTGGACCGCGCCACGAGCATCGCCGATCGACGGCGGCTCGTTCGGGTCCTGACGCACACGGCAATCCAGCTTCAGCCAGCCGTGCGTATCGCACTCGTCGTCGGCCTCGAAGTCCGGGTCGGCCACATACGGATTGCAAGGCGTGGCGCTCAGGTTCGGGTAGCAGAACTCGGGGCTGACGTCGCACAGGTCGGCAACCGTCCAGCAACCGAACTCGAACGAACGCGAGAACGGATGCTCGGCCGCGTCATAACCGGTGACCGAGCAGTCGGTCAACGGGGCCTGCTGCCGCTCGAAATTGAGCGTGAACAGAACCAACGCGGCTTGCGCTGCGAACGCCGTTCCGGGCAGGTCCGGGGCGATGAAGTCGGCCGCGATGTAGCGCGGGAGTTTCCCGTACTCGACATCGTCGAAGCCGAACGCACGGTTGCCGTTCCCGCCGAGTTTGCCTTGGAAGGGCACGGCCGGGATCGACAACGCCACGCCGAGCGTGTAGTCCACGATCGTTTCGGAACCGAGCAACACGTTGCTCGTGATCGTCACGCCCGCATTGTCTTCAAGCGACACGGTCATGAAACCGGCGAGCTGGTTGCAGCTGTGCGAGACGGTCCGGTCTTCGCTCTCGATGACCGTCAGGCCCAGGTTCGTGTCGATGCGCACGACGAGCAATTCCGCATCGTTACCCGACAGCGGAATCGTGAAGTCGCACTCGTAGCACTCCTCGGGTGTCTCACCGGGGATCTCAATCCCGTTGATGAACGAGATGTGGGCGTTGGTCGCCGCCGTGCTGGCGTTGATGATCGAGACGTAGGTCTCGACAGTGTTGGGGCCCTGCGTCAGGGCCAGAATCGCCGGGTACACCAGGAACGCGCCGACCTCGTTCAGGTCAGAGCCGGCCTTGGCCGCCCCCGTTGCCAGCAGTAGGGCCATGCTGACCCCCGCCGCGAACTTCTTGATCCTTCTCATTCCGAAATCCCCCAATAAAAACTTGCCGAGATTGGCAACCCGAAGCTACGGACGGACCTCGAAGATTTCCGCCCCGTTTTTTTCAACACTGCTTATTGCGCAGAGCGCGGACTGCCGACAATCCGGCGAGCTTCCGGCCACGCGCGAGCCGCAGCCAAAAAAGAAAAGGGCCCGCGGGACTCGTCGTCCCGCAGGCCCTTTGGCGATCGGGCGACGATCAGAACGGGATCTCGTCGCCTCCCAGGTGCGCCGTCACCGCGTCGCCGGTGGTCACGCTCTGGAACAGGAGCCGGCCCCAGCCGACCCAACCGGTCGTCGTCGGCGCCGCTGGATCGTTCCGGCGGATCCGCCAACCCGCAGGGGCGAACTGCAAGATTGCGCCATGCACTCCACCGCGCGCGTCGCTGATCGACGGCGGCAGATTCGGGTCCTGCCGCACGCGGCAATCGAGCTTGAGCCAGCCGTGCGTGTCACACTCGTCCTCAGCTTCGAAATCGGGGTCGGCGACGTAAGCGTTGCAGGGCGTCGAGCTGAGGTTCGGATAACAAAATTCCGGACTGATGTCGCACAGATCGGCGACTGTCCAGCAACCGAATTGGAACGAACGCGAGAACGGGTGCTCGGCGGCATCGTAGCCGGTCACCGAACAATCGGTTCGTGGCGCGTGCTGGCGCTCGAAATTGAGCGTGAACAGGACCAACTGAGCGAAGCTCTGGAACACCGTGTTGGGAAGGTCGGGGGCCACGAAGTCGGCGGCGATGTAGCGCGGGAGTTTGCCGTACTCGATGTCATCGAACGAAAAATTATGGTCGCCGTTCCCGCCGAGCCGTCCTTGGACCGGAAGGGCCGGAAGCGAAATGGCGAACCCCTGGGCGTAGTCGACCATCACCTGGGAGCCGAGCAGAACATTGCTGGTGATCGTCGCCCCCGCGGTGTTCTCTAGAGCGACCGTCACAAAACCGGCTACCTGGTCACAAGCTTGCGAAATGGAGCGGTCTTCGCTTTCGATCACGGTCAGGCCAATGGCCGGGTCGATGCGCACGACCAACAACTCGGCGTCATTGCCCGTGAGCGGAATCGTGAAGTCGCACTCGTAACACTCGGGTGCGGTGTCCGCCAGCTCGATGCCGTTGATGAACGAAACATGCGCGTTGACCGCGGCGCTGCCGGCGTTGATGATCGAAAGATAGGTTTCGGCCTCGTTGGGCCCATTCACGGCGAAGACCGCCGGAAAGACGAGGAACGCGCCGACCTCGTTCAGGTCGGTTCCCCGCTGCGACCGGTGTCGTCAGGAAGACCGCCAGCGCGAGTCCGGCGAGGGACCGCTTCACGAATTTCATGTTTTTGGTTCCGGGGGAGGGGGCCGACATTGGCAGGATCAAGCTACGGATGCCAACCCGGGTTTGCCGGCAGTTTGTTCCGGCAAAGCGTTACAGATACGTAAGTTACGGGCGGGCACCCGACGGCGATCAAGACGCGACCGAAAACGAAAAGGCCCACCGTGCCGGCCAAAGCCTGCGCGGTGGGCCGCGAACGACTCGCACTCGAAAGCGCGAACCTCGATCCAAACGCTAGATCACAGGTGCAGCGTCACGTTGTCCCCGGCCGTCACGCTCTGGTAGAGCAGTCGGGCCCAGGCCACCGCACCGACCGTGACCGGAGCGGCGGGATCGTTGCGACGGATACGGGTGGCGTTAGGCAGAAACTGAACGATCGCGCCATGGACCGCACCCAACGCATCGTCGATCGCCGGCGGTTGATTCGGGTCCTGACGCACGCGACAATCCAGGCTCAGCCAGCCGTGAGTGTCGCATTCGTCCTCGGACTCGAAGTCCGGGTCGGCCACATACGGATTGCAAGGCGTGGCGCTCAGGTTCGGGTAGCAGAACTCTGGACTGATGTCGCAGAGATTCGCGACCGTCCAGCAACCGAACTCGAACGAACGCGAGAACGGATGCTCGGCCGCGTCATAGCCTTTGACGGCGCAATCCGTCAACGGCGGCTGTTGTCGCTCGAAATTGAGCGTGAACAGGACCAAGGAGGCCGACCCGCCGAATGCCGTCCCGGGGAGATCCGGGGCGATGAAATCGGCCGCAATGAAACGCGGGAACTTGCCGTACTCAACGTCGTCGAAGGCGTAGTTTCGGTCGAGGTTCCCGCCGAGTTTGCCCTGGAAGGGCACCGCCGGGATGGAGAAAGCAATCCCCAGACCGTAGTCCACGACGACTTCAGAGCCCAACAACACGTTGCTCGTGATCGTGTTGCCGACGTTGTCCTCGAGCGCCACGATCACGAAACCGGCGATCTGGTCACATGCCTGCGAGACGCTGCGGTCCTCGCTCTCGATGAGCGTGACGCCGAGAGCGGCGTCGATCCGAACCACCAGCAACTCCGTGTCGTTGCCGGTGAGCGGGAGGTTGAAGTCGCACTCGTAGCATTCCGGAGCGGTCAGACCGGGGATCTCAAAGCCGTTGATGAACGACACGTGAGCATTCGTCGCCGCCGTGTTGGCGTTGACGATCGCGATGTAGGTCTCCGCCTCAATGGCGCCGGGCAGGGCCACGACGGCCGGGTACACCAGGAACGCGCCAACCTCGTTGAGGTCGGTACCGGCCGAAGCCGTCCCGGTCGCGAGCAGCAGGGCCATGCCGAGCCCGGCTGCCATCTTCTTGAACAATCGCATTACAGATTCCCCCAAATAACTTCGCCGCTCGTGGCGGCGCATGTGTTTCGGACGACGAGAGAGGCCCCTACCCCTCTCGCACAGTGACCCCAAACATCCGATTCACTCTTGCCGGATCTTCACCTCCTTATTTCGATTCACCCTCCGTCGCGGAACCCCCGGGAACGACGGTGCCGCCGTCGTTCTCCGTCTCCGCGGCGGAAGGCGCCGCCCCGATCGTGGGCGGTACCCATTCACCTCGCAGGCTCTTCATCATGTCCTGGAGCGTAGTCGGGCGCGGTTCACGGTACCACGTTCCGTCGAACCGGACCCAAGGATCCTCCAGCGTGATCTCCTTGGACTTCGAGGTGAATTGCGTATGCTTGATGTGCGTTCGGATCTTGGTCGTGGCCACGGCCCGCTCGCCGTCCAGCGCGATCCCTTCGATCTCGAACGCCTCGGTGATGAGGGTCCCCGGCTGCGGGACGATCGGCTGAGCTGGGTGCGCGTACTTGGACATTTTGTCCACGTCTTCGGCGACCCGAGCCTGCCAGTAGCCTTCCATTCGGCTGCGGACCCGGCGCTCCTCGCCTCGCAACCCCATTTCATCGATCCAACTCATCCCACCCAATGCCATGACACCGGCGCCGCCTGCCACCAAAACCACGGCCAGCCCGGCCATCCACTTCTTGCTCATGCGACGGTCCTTTCCAAGGGGAGGCTCGTCAAAACGTTCCCGCTCAGCGCCCGGCTGCCCGCGGCGTCGCCGCGGGACCGAAATCGAGCTTCGCGCGGAGGTCGATTCTGACGAGTTGGTTTCCAAAACTAGTTACGCCCGCCGGGATCAACCCGAGACCGACGAGCGTCACGTGCCCGGTCAACGGGTTCCGCGGCATGCCGGGCAGGGCGAGGACGGTACCGGAGTCATCCCGTCCGTAGCTCATCCCGGTCGTCAATTCGATTGGGAAGACCGCGGCCCGGTTGTCCGAGTCGGTCCCCCGCATCGTGAACTGCAGCCGGACTTCACCGGTGCCCGGATTCCATGTACCGCTGATCGGGCTGGCCTGGCGGAATTCGATCGACTGCCCCATGCCGGTATTCACCTGTGGGAACTGGATCTCCGCGGCCAGTTGCAGCGGGCCTCCGGCGTCCGAGCCCAGAACACCGATCGCTTGCGGATAGAAATAATTGTAGTCGCCGATGATCCCGACCTGGCTCGTCGCGCTAATGGCCAGGGTTGGGCTCGTGAACGGATCGTCGTCGTCGCCCCGACCTCCGCGATCGTCGTCGATCTCACGATCGCTTCCGTCGACGTCGTCATCCGGTTCGCTGGGCAATTCGCGAGCGTTGCGGCGATCCGATTCGCTGAGCGGACGGATTCCCGTTTTCGCGGTGCGATCGTCGAACTCGGTCGGCGGGGGCGGCGGTGCCGAGGGATTCTCCGGCAGCACACGCAGGCCCATCGAACTACCGACGATTGGAACCGGGACGGTCGTCGAACCCTTATCGGAGCCGTCGCTTCCTGCGGGTTGGCGACGGATCGATGTCGTCGAGGGCGTGCCGGCGATGGCGGCGCCCGCTCGCGACGCATCCGCCGAGTCGCCGTTACCGGCGCCACGCCGGCCGGCCCGTTGCATTTCGCGCGCCTGTGCCGGCGACAAGATCTTCCCCGTGACCGGGTCCCGCCAGGCGTCTGGGCTCACTTCGGACGACGCGGTGGTCGCAAGTCCTGTGATCTGCCGAGCGAGATAGGCCGGCGTCGGTAAGCGGCGCGACGGCCCCGGCGCGTCCTGGCCTACGGAGTCTGCGTGCGCATGGCCGGCGAGTTTGACGACCAACGGAGCGTCGTCGCCGTCGACGCGGATCTCGAGCGCGTCGTCGATCGCTCCCTCGCGATCCGACGGGCGAAGCGAGACCTCGATGCGGAAATTGATTCCTGGATGGAGCAGAATTGTGGAAGGCTCGACACCGTACTGAGCGCCGCGGACGCTCAGATCGGCCCGAAGGGGTTCCGAACTTTCGTTTCGCAGCACAAGTTGACGAGTTACCTCATCCCTGAGCGCGACGAGGCCGAAATCGAGGGCGCGGCTCGAGACCGTGACGGCCGAGGTCTCCTCGGATTCTGACGACGAGGCCGATGCGCTGAAGTAGAATGCGAGCCCGATGCCGATCGCCGCCGCGCAGAGTGCGATCGCCGGAATCAAACGCCGACTGAGTCGATACTTGCCTGGGTTCCCGACCACTTAATTACTCCTGATTGAGGTTGGGCGCCTGCTGGGTTACCGGAGGATCCTGGTCCTCGCGCCCGGTCGTCGTGGTTGTGCTTATACGAATAGGCCTCGGGCCTGTCAATACCAATCCACCGGTTGCGGGTGACTATTCCATGCGTATTTAGGGCGATTTGAGAGGTTGACGGCGGTTTCCGGATTCTCCGCGCGGACCGCAATCCCACACCGTTCGCGAATTCCCTCCCCCGGCCGAGTCCCCGTCTACCCTTATGAGTTTTTTCCTCACGCCTTGATATCTCAGGCGACGTCTTTCTTGGCCCGGTGCTTCCGGCGGTAGCACTGGAGGCTGCCGCGCCATCCGTCCGGACGTGCGCTAGAATCGCCCGGATTCGACCGCGTGCCGGAGTGGCGGAATGGCAGACGCAGGGGACTCAAAATCCCCCGCCTCTAGGGGCGTGTGGGTTCAACTCCCACCTCCGGTACCACGCAAAGGATAGCATTGCGCAGAGGGCGCATGTGGCCCGAGATTGCCTTCCCGGTCGTCCTCGGTCGTTCATTCCCTGACGCCGCGGGGACCGCAGCGCGGAGATATCGATGACCACGACGCTCACCGACGAAGCCGGATGGGACCTCGGCATTCTGTACGCCGACGAGGAGGAGCATCGCGCGGCTCGGGTGACCTTGCGCGATCGCTGGCTACCGGAAGCCGAGATCTACGCGGGCCGATTGACAACTGCGGCGGCGACGCTCGCCGCGGGACTGCTGGCTTGCGACCGGGTCAGTCGCGAAATCAAGCGCCTTCATTCTTGGGCCACCCTGCGGTCGGACCTCGACGTGCGCGTGGCGGCGCACCAGGCCACGCGGCAAGAGACCGAGGCGTTGGTCGCCGAGGTCGGTCGACGCCTGGCTTTCGTGCGACCGGAGATCCTCGCCGCGCCGCCGCCCGAGTTGTTGCGCTTTCTCGACGAGGATCCAGGACTGGCTGATTACGCTTTTTTCATCCGCGACTTGCTGCGTCGGCGCGCGCACGTGCTGACACCCGGAGAGGAAGCACTGCTGGCGGACGCCGCCTCGTTGGCGCGTGCGCCGAACGCGTTGTTCGAAATTCTTCACAATGGCGAACTGCCGCGGCCGACGGTCGTGCTCTCGACGGGCGCGGCGGTCCGACTGACGCCGGTCACCTTCTCCCAGTACCGATCGACCTCAGTCCGCGCCGATCGCCTCGATCTCTTCCCAGCCTATTTCTTGGCCTACTCGGAATTCCAGGGATCGTTGGGGCAAAACCTGCAGACCGCGCTCCGCGCCCATGCCTTTCGCGCACGCGCACGGGGCTATGCGTCCTGCCTCGATGCGGCTCTCGACGGCGATCGGATCCCGCCAGAGGTCTACCACTCCCTGATCCGCGCCGCGCACCGCAGCCTCCCGTTGCTGCACCGGTATCTGCGCGTCCGCTCGACCGCACTCGGGGTCGATCCGTTGACCTATGCCGATCTCCATTGTCCGCTGGTCCAGGGAGCGCCTCAAAAATTCACCACCGCCGCCGCGCGCCGAATCGTGTCCCGGGCGCTTGTGCCGCTCGGCCCGCGGTACGGCGAAATGCTCGAGCATGCGTTTCAGTCGCGTTGGATCGACTGGCATCCCGTTTCCGGAAAACGAGCCGGGGCCTACGCCAGCGGATCGGTGCGCGACGCCCACCCGTTCGTGCTCTTGAACTTCAACGGGGACCCCGAGAGCGTGATGACCCTGGCACACGAAATGGGACACGCACTCCATTCCCATATGAGTAATCGGCGTCAGCCGTTCCCGCTCGCTGGCTATTCGATCTTCGTCGCCGAAGTCGCCTCGACCTTCAACGAATTGCTCGTGCTCGACCAACTGGTGGATGAAGCCGAGGATCCCGCGGCGCGAATCCAGTTGCTCGCCCTGTTTCTTGACGGGGTTCGTGCGACCTTCTTCCGGCAGGTCCAGTTCGCCGAGTTCGAACTTGCGATCCACGCTCGGGTCGAGCGTGGCGAGGCACTGACCGGTGAGGCGCTGACAAGCGATTATCGGAGCGTGTTGGGGCGATACTACGGTGCCGACAACGGCGTCGTCCAAATCGACGATGCGTACGGTGTCGAATGGGCGTCCATCCCGCACCTCTTTTATGACTTCTATGTCTACCAGTACGCGACAGGTCTGGTCGCGGCCAGCGCTTTGGCGCATGACGTGACGAGCGCTGCTCCCGGCGCCCGGGACCGTTATTTGAGCTTCCTGGAATCGGGAGGCTCGGACTACCCACTGAATCTGCTCGCCGCCGCCGGTGTCGACTTGACCACCGACGCCCCATACGACGCGTTCTTCGCGCTCGTCGCCCGCCGAATCGAAGCGCTCGAAATCGCCCTCCGGGACCTTCCGAAGCCCGCGACCCCTTGAGCGCACGCGATCGCGCGGTCGCAAGACTCGCCGAGCGTGCGGCGCTCGGCCGTGCCGTGGTCGGGGTCGTGCTCGGGTCGTTGGTGATTCATGCGATCGCGCTTGCTTGCTACCACAAGAACCCGTTCCGCACGACGCTGATCGGAGATGCCCAATCCTACGTTTCTTGGTCCGAGCGGATCGAGCGCAACGGTTTGTCCGCGGAGCCGGTGTTCCACCAAGCCCCACTTTTTCCGGTGATGCTGGCCGCGATCGGCTCGGTCACCGGAGTTGCCTCGCGACCGTTGGTTTTCGCGCTGAGTCTGGTCGTGCTGAACACGCTGGCGCTGGTCCTGCTGATACTGGTCGGCTGGGTTTGGTTCGGCTCGATCGGCGCCGGGCTCGGTGCCGCGCTCCTCGGGTTGCTCCACGGTCCCTTTGTATTTTACGGGCTGAAACTGCTTCCCGGTCCTTTGGCGCTTGTCGGGCAGGGCGCCACACTGGTCCTGCTCGGGCTCGCCCGCAGCCGCGGCACTGCCGGGCTTGCCGTCGCGACGGGCGGGATTTGCGGGCTGGCCTGCCTCGCCCGCCCGGAGTTCCTGTTGTTCGTGCCGGTCGCGGGAGCCGCGATCGTCACCGCTGGCGGCGGGTGGCGACCCGCCGGCCGTCGCCTGGTCGCGTTCGCGCTCGGGCTGGCCTTCGGAATCTTTCCCGCGACGGTCCACAATCTTCGGCACGGCGACCGAGTGTTGATCGCCTCCTCTGCGGGCGAGAACTTGTTCATCGGAAACCAACCGGCGCAAACCGGCGGACATGCGGCGCTCGATCCGCGAGCCGGGGATCTGCTGTCGCAACGCGCACTCGCCGAGATCCTGGCCGAGGCCGATCGGCAACGACAACTTTTGCCCTCCGAGGTTTCGGCGTACTGGACGCAACGCACCGTTCGGGCGATCGCGGCGAATCCCGGCGCCTGGGCGTCACGCGTGGTGCTCAAGCTCGGCCGAGTGCTCCATCCGGGGGATCCGACCGATCTCTATTCTTTCGCCGCGGAGCGGGCACGCTACCTGTGGGTGCTGTGGCTCCTGCCCGCGACCCCGTGGACGATCCTGTTCCTGGCCGCGATCGGACTGGTGTTGGCCCGCGCTCCCGGCCGCGACGATTCGGTCTGGCCCCTCGCCTGGTGTCCCGTGGTTCTGCTCGTGGCACTGCTCGTCTTTTTCGTCGATACGCGATTGCGACTCCCGTGGCTCTACTCCCTACTGCCGTTCGCCGGGCTGGCCCTCGATACGGCATGGACGCGATGGCGCGCTCGGGAGCACCGGCGACGGGTCCTAACCTTGGCCGGGGTCGCCCTCATCGCGACCATGGCCGGCGCCTGGAGAACCGAAGCGACACCGCGAGACTGGGTTCGCCTGGCCTCGGTGCTGTCCCAGCAGGGGCGGCTCGACGAGGCGCTCACGGTCCTCGCCCCGCTGCTCGACGTCGCCGCCCCCGATCCGTTCGCACTCGATTCCGCCGGTTGGGTGTTGCAAAAGAAGGGCGATCTAGCCGCGGCCCGCCAGCGCTACGAGAGCGCGCTGGAGCTCGGCCTACCCGCGTCGCGCGAGCCGCAGACGCGCTCGCGGCTCGCCGCGGTCCTCGAAGCCGGCGGCGATATCGACGGTGCCGCCCGGGAGCACCTGCGAGCCGCCGCAAACCCCGCAGGCGGCGCCGGCGCCCACTACGAGCGCGCGCGATTCCTCCTGCGACGGGGCGAGATCGACGGGGCGAGACGCGCGTTCGAATCAGCAGCGCAGATCGAGCCGGAATGGGATGAGCCGCGGCGTGCTCTGGACGCTCTGGCGCGTCGGGAACGCTAGCGGGCGGCACGCCGCGGCCGGCGTTTGCTTTCGGGCTCGGGCGGATCGAGACGCACGCGTCTCGACCCGGTATCGAGCACCAGACGCCGGCCGCCGAGAAGGTCGAGGCCGACGAACCCCGCGACCTCGATCCCTGCCGCTCGGTTTCGCGCATCCAGGTCCGCGGTGACGAGATCGCGCGGGCCGACCTCCCCGGACTGGAATCGGACCGGCACGCCGGAGAGCGCGCGCGCACCGGCGAGTCGACCGCCGATCGCCTGCACCGCGACCGCTGGGCCCATCAATGCCCCGTCGAGCGTGCGAACCGCGCGCGTCGAGACGAGAGTCCTCGTATGGCCGGTGTCGAGGAGAAACAGGTCGGGCTCGCGACTCCCGACGACCGCCTCGACCAGCAGTTGCCCCTCCACGACCCAGTACGGCGTCGACCCCGGCAACTCCCCCGGAGGCTCGATGAGCAACGTGCCGGCGAAGAGGTCGAGAGTCACCCGGTAGCCATCGAATGCAGCGAGGCCGACCACTCCGTGATAACGACCGGTGGGGTCGATCTCTTGATCGACGAGGGTCACCAGCGGATCGAGATAGCCGAGCGGACCGAACTCGAGTGCCGGCATCAAGCCCCGCGGACTCCGTTGCACTCCGTCGCCCCCGCCGCCGACGCTGTGGCCCGCCGCCAACGGCAAGAACCCGCCACGCCGCGCGATCCGCCCGAGAAGGACGACGCCGGTCGCGCCGGTGTCGATCAGCAACCGCACGGGCTTCTTGAGCTGCCCGACCTTCGTTGGAATCAACCAACCTTGGATCTCCCCCGTTAATGGATCCCATAGCGGATCGAGGGCGATCGTCGCCCTCTCGGGAGCCGCCGCGCGGCGCCAGACCTCTCGCGCACCCAGGGCCTGGAGCAGCCCAACCGTCGCCCGCGCGATCGCGGCGCGTTCCGAGTTCCGATCTCCGACGCGCCTGAGCCATTCCGAAAAACGAGCGATCGTCAGAGTTCGAGTCGCGGCAGTTTCGGCTCCCCACCACAGAGCGCTCGAGTCGTTTGGCGCCTCAGCGATCGCACGGTCCAGCAGCGCTCGCGCCTCGACGATCCGTCCCTCGGCCTTGCGCAATCGGCCCGCCAGCACAAGCGCCGCCGGTGAAGCGACCGTTCCGGAAAGCACGGACTCCAGAAGCCGCGACGACGCCGCGATACGGCCAGCCCGATACTCGGACTCGGCGAGCACGACCCGCGCCTCACCCGAATCGGGAGTCCGCGCCGCGAGCGCGCGCGCTTCAACGAGGGCCATCGGCCACTCGTCGAGCGCCAGTAGGGCGCGGATTCTGCCGCACGCAGCGACGAGATCGCCGGGTGCTTCGAGGAGAATCTTCGAATAGGCTTCCCGCGCCTCGGCGGCGTCGAGAGCCGCCTTCGGCGAATG
Organism: Acidobacteriota bacterium; assembly: GCA_031401755.1. Lineage (GTDB taxonomy): Bacteria > Acidobacteriota > Polarisedimenticolia > Polarisedimenticolales > Polarisedimenticolaceae > JANNRU01. Next base: position 11,739 of record JANNRU010000500.1, read on the forward strand.
GGAGTCCTCCTTCGCGGCGCCGGCACTACAGACCAGCGCGAGCCACAGCCACGGTGCGCCACGCGAACGGAACACTCAGGGCTCTAAGCGGGCGATCAACGCCGACACGACGACCGCCCCGGCGAAGACGATGAACCCGACGACGAGCGCTCTCGCCCGCGCCAAACGCGGCGCGAGACCGAGCGCCTGCGCCCACGCGGCGAGATCGTCGCGACCGCTGCGCTCGATCAATCCGGCCAAGAGACTCTCTCCGTTGCGAATCAGCACGGGAATTCGATGCGTGCGACCGGCGCGATCGACGACGGTCACGGCGGGGATCCAACTCCGCCCGATCGCCAGCACCGGCTCGCGGCCGAGCGCGGCTATCTCGTCGAAGCGCACGACTACGTCTTCGGAACGGCGCTCAAAAACCAGCGCTTCGTCGTCGAGCGCGATGGCCCAGCGAAGCTCCGCGCCCTGCGCCAAGATTCGGTAGCTGACGAGTGCCGCGGCGACGATCGCCAACGCCCCGATCCCGATCGGGAGCCTGCCGACGCGCGGGACGAGTAACAGGATCAACGCAACACCGACCGCCAAGACCAGGACTCGCGGCAGTGCGCGCGCCGCCGCGCCACAGCGATAGACTCGTCGCCCGGCGGCCATCAAACCTCCTCCGCGCACTCCGAGTCTCCTACGATCTCGACCGGCGCGAAGTCGACGGCATCTGCCGCGACGAATCGGAACCGAATGCCGAACCGCTCTTCGTTGACCGCCAGGCGATGATCTGCACCGTGCAGGTGGCCGTAGACGCAGAGACGAGCTCCGGCCGAACGCAAGCGCTCAACGACCGGCCCCGGCGCTTGCCCCTCGATGATCGGCGGGTAGTGCAGGACGGCCAGCCGCGGTGCCGACGCTGGTGCGATGCGGTCGGCTTCGACGATCGAGTGATCTAGGCGCTCGAGCTCTCTCTCGAAGACCTGACGGTCGTGGGGCGTGGCCAGGGGATCGTCTGGGGCGAGCCAGCCCCGCGTACCGAAGATAACCCAGACGCCGACGAGCACGGCCGAGTTTTGTAACGGCTCGCAGCACCGCGGCAGTTCGCGGCGAAGCTTGGACATACTGGCCCACCAGCTGTCGTGATTCCCGCGCAGCAGGATCTTTCGACCTGGTCGATCGCCGATCCACTCCAGGTCGAGTTTGGCGGACTTCAGATCGCGCGCCCAGGACAAATCGCCCGCGAGCAGAATTGTGTCCTCCTCCCCGATCCGAGCGTCCCAGGCCTGGGCCATGCGACGTGCGTGGTCGCGCCAGTTCTCGCCGAAGATGTGCATGGGTTTGCTTCCGTCAAGCGACAGATGCAAGTCGGCGAGCGCGAAGATCTTGGCCAAGATGTCAATGGCTCGATACGCGCCAACCGCACGTCGCGCCCGAAACCGCCAACGTGGTGCCGCCGGCTCGGATCAGCGCGGTCGCAGGCGCGTCAGTAAATGAAAAAACAGGGACAAGATACCCGCGGCCGTGGCCACTGCGGTGGCCAGGCTGGCGAGGACGACGGCGACCAGTAGCAGAATCTCCATGGGCTCCCCGAAGGCGTCCCCAACCGCTCGCGAGCGCGATGCCACCCGATCGGGACGACCGGCGGTCGAAAAGATAGCGCCTGCTGTTGTTAGCATCAAGGACGCTTCGCGCGTCCGGGTCAGTCCGGTCCGATTCGGATGCTCGCCAAGTCGCCGAGATCGCGCCGCAGGAACTCACGGAGTCGCGACGAGACCCGCACTTCCGCCTGGCGGACGGCCTCGCGGGTCGTGCCGAATCGCTCGCCAATCGCTTGCAGCGTGGCCGGGTCGTCGCTCAGGATTCGGCCATCCAGGATCGCCTGGTCGCGCGGGGAGAGCCCGACCCGGAAGCGGGCGATGGCCTCTTCAGCACGCTGTTGCAACTCGCGACGCGCCACGGTCTCCTCGACCGTGGGCTGCCCGGGGTCGGCGATACTCTCCGATCTCGGTCGCTCGTCGTCCGTTCCGACCGGGGCATCGAGGGAGACGTCGTGGGCGGCCAGCGCGCGTTCGACCGCCACCACGTCGGACTCGGCCACGTCAAATCGCTCGGCCAAGAGTTTGGGCCCGACGTCGAAACCAAGCGACTGGAGACGCAGTTTTTCTTTGCGCAGATTTCGAAGGAGCTTTCGGCGCGCGTTGGTCGTTCCGACCCGGACCAGTCGGACGTTGTCGAGCAGGAACTTGACCATGTAAGCGCGGATCCACCAACCCGCGTAGGTCGGAAGCCGCACCCCGCGCTCCGGATCGAAACGCTCGATCGCCTGAATCAACCCGAGATTGCCCTCTTGGACGAGGTCCAGGAGGTTGCGAGCCGCCCGCTGAAAAGAGTGCGCGACACGTACGACGAGTCGCAAATTGGCCGTCACCAGCCGAAACAACGCCTCGCGGTCCCCGGTCTCTCGATAGCGGCGCGCAAGTTCGCGCTCAGTTTCGCGGTCGAGGGGAGGGTAACGGGAGATCTCCTGAAGATAGCGCCGAAACGGATCCGCGGGGACCAGAGTTCCGGCGGAGGACGGGGTCCCCCCGCGCTCAGAGCCCTCGACTTCGCCGACCGGATCGTCGAGTACCGGCGGATCGAACTCGTCGTCCTGCGACACCATCAAGTCCAGACTAGCAGGACCGGCGCCGAACTCGCGCTGCGATCAGGAGGCGGGTTGCGCGATGAAGGTCCACGGGTTGACGGTCCGCCCGTCCCGGAAAATCTCGTAATGCAAATGCGGACCGGTGGAGCGCCCCGTCGAACCGACCTTTCCGATCAGGTCGCCGCGCTGGACGCGTTGACCGGGTCGCACGAGAACCTCGCTCATGTGCGCATATCGCGACGACAGCCCAGAACCATGGGAGATGTCCACGCTCTTACCATAGTCTGAGAATCGTGCAGCTCGCGTGACGACGCCGTCGGCCGGGGCGCGAATCTCCGTTCCCATCGGGGCCACGATGTCGACGCCGCGATGAAACTCGCGTCCTCCGGTGAACGGATCCTTGCGCCAGCCATAACCGTGAGACAACCATCCCTCGACCGGAGGCACGTTCGGGGTCGACGCGAGACGCTGAACCCGACGCGCAAACGCATCGTCGAGCAGGCGCAACGACTCGTCGATCGTGTCGGCACGGTTTTGCAGCGAGCGCAACTCGCCCTCGAACCACACGCGACGGACGCCGACATCCTCGCCTTGGAGGACGCCGCCAGCCGCGACTCGAGTCGAGGGCAGGTCGTCGATTTCTAGTTCACCGGCCAATCGACCGGCACGGGCCTCAAAGGTCTCAAGGCGTGAGGTCAGATCGAACAATTGCGCCTCGAAGGCCTGCTTCTCATCGAGGAGACGCTCTCTGTCCCGCTCCAGACGTTCGATCCGCATGGCCTGGGTTTCGATCTGCATCCACAGGTGCGGCGCGCTCAAACCGGCAACGAGGACCAGACCCGCCACGCCACTCATCGTGAGCACGAATCCGCGAGACAACAGCAACTTACTGAACTGCGGTCGCGAATGCGGCAGGATTAATACGGTATAGAAGCGCCGACGCTCGACAAGCCGACTTACGAGGCCCTTGAGCCTCCCAATAGCGGAGCGTGGGTTGAACGGAGGCGGATTCACCGTTATCGTCATCAGTTCGAGCCCGGCGGAATCTAGCATCCACGACCCCGTGGGTCAAATCCGCGGCTCAGGATCCCTGCTTAGCACGCGGCATGCCCGCGAGAGGCTGACCGATGCCGCCGAGCCCGATCGATCGTCGATGGCACGCCGGCGGGACGTTGTTGATCGGGGTTCCAGGACCGCAGCTCGACCGAGAGACCGCTGAGCGAGTAGCGACTCTCGCCCCGGCCGGGGTGATCCTGTTCCGGCGAAATCTGTCATCGCCGGAACAAACTCGTCGCCTGCTCGACGAACTCCGCACCCTCCTGCCCCCCGACCCGATCCTCGCCGTCGATCAGGAGGGAGGTCGGGTAAGTCGCCTGGAGCCGTTCGTCGGGCCGACCCCTTCGGCCGCGATGCTGGCCCGAGCCGGCGTCAGCGCCACGCAACGGTTCGCGCGGGCGACCGGTCAGGCCCTGCGCTCGCTCGGATTCAACCTCGACTTCGCTCCGGTGGTCGACCTCTGCGCGCCGGACGCGCCGAACGGCATCGGTGCGCGCTCCTTCGGAGTCGACCCCGAATCGGTGACGCGTCTGGCGGCGGCCTATCTTGCGGGACTGGCTGAAGCGCAAATCGCCGGCTGCCTCAAACACTTCCCCGGGTTGGGAGCGACGGTAGTGGACTCGCACCTCGTCCGACCGCGCGTCGAGAAATCCCGGGCCGAACTCGAGGCAACGGAGCTGGTCCCGTTCAGAAGGCTCGCGCCGGTCACTCCGGCGGTGATGATCGGGCACGGCCACTATCCGGCGCTCGATCCGGCGTCGGAGGCTCCGGCGAGCCTTTCCTCGCGGATCGTCGCCTCGCTGCTACGTACGGAGATCGCGTTCGACGGGCTGGTCGTCACCGACGATCTGGAGATGGGAGCGGTCGGCGAGCTCGATGTCGACGGCAGTGCGGCCGTGGCCGCGATCGAGGCGGGTTGCGATCTCCTGCTCTACTGCGCGGAACTGGATCGCGCCGAGCGCGCGGCGCGCGCGATCTTCGACCGCGCGCACGGACAGCCCACCTTCGCCCGTCGCCTCGACGAGGCACTGCAATCGATCCGACGGTTCAGGGCCTGCTGGGCCGGCCAGCACCAACAACCGCCGGATTGGTCGACCGCGCGGCTGGCGCTCGAGCGGGCGTCTGCGGAAGGTCAGGCCGACGGCGGCGCGATCGTCTGATCGTCGAGGGAGACTCCGGTCAGAATCCGGAAGATCTCGCGGTAGCGCTGACTCGTACCGACGACGATCGCATCAGGCAACACGGGAACCGGTGGTTCTTTGTTCCAACCGCTCGACTCCAACCAGTCGCGCACATATTGCTTGTCGAGCGAGGCTTGAGCGCGTCCAGCCGAGTAGCCGGCGGTGGGCCAGAACCTTGACGAATCGGGAGTCAAGAGCTCATCGGCGAGGACGATGCGCCCGTCGCCGTCGATGCCAAACTCGAACTTGGTGTCCGCGATCAGGACGCCACGGGACGCCGCGTAGGCCGCTCCAGCCTCGTAGAGCTCGATCGTCAGCCGCCGCAACTCGCGGGCTCGCTCGCTGCCGACGGCGCGTTCGACCTGTTCGAACGAAATGTTCTCATCGTGGCCGTCGTGACTCTTCGTCGCTGGGGAGAAGATCGTCGCGGGCAATCGGGACGATTCGACCAGGCCCGACTCCAAGCGGATTCCACACACCGTCCCGTGGGTCCGATATTCTTTCCACCCTGAGCCCGCGAGATAGCCGCGCGCCACGCACTCCACGGGCAGCATCTCGAGCTTGCGTACGAGCGAGCTTCGCCCGTCGAGCTGGTCACGATGCGCGCGCAGTGTCGGCGGGTACGCCTCCGGATTCGTCCCGATCAGATGATTCGGCACGATCGGCGCGAGCCTGCGGAACCAAAACGCCGAAAGCTGGGTCAGCACCCGTCCCTTGTCGGGGATCGGGTTGGGCAGTACGAAATCAAAGGCGGAGAGCCTGTCGGTGGCCACGAACAGCAACGTGTCTCCGAGGTCGTAGATGTCGCGTACCTTGCCGCGGGCCAGGATCGGCAGTCCGGGTAGATCGCTTCGCAGCATTGCGGACCCCTCCATGGTCACCGTCCTCGCGACGCGCCTCTCAGATTTGACGATGCACTACCCTGCCGCCCACGATCGTCAGCACCGGTCCTCCACGCAGTTCCCACGCACCGAACGGGGTGTTCCTACTCTTGGACTCGAAATCCCGAGGGTCGACGGTCACTTTGCGCTCGAGGTCGAGGACCGTCACGTCGGCCGGATCCCCTTCGGCGAGTCGCCCCCCCGGGACTCCGAGGACACGCGCGGGCCCGATCGACATCAAATCGACGAGCCGGGCCAGCCCGATCACGCGCCCGTGGACCAACCGGTCGAGCGCGAGGGAGACCGCAGTCTCCAGCCCCACGATCCCGAAGGGCGCGTCGGCGAACTCGACGCACTTTTCATCGCAGTGGTGCGGGGCGTGGTCGGTGGCGATGGCATCGACCGTTCCATCGGCGATCGCTCGCAGCAGCCCACGGCGGTCTTTTTCGGATCGCAGCGGAGGATTCATCTTTGCGTGGGTATCGTAGTCGCCAATCGCCTCATCGGTCAGGCAGAAGTGGTGCGGTGTAACCTCGCAGGTCACGCGGATTCGGGATCGTCGACCGCGACGGACGAACTCGGCGGCGCGCGCGGTCGACAGATGCGC
>JANNRU010000501.1:0-1834 GCA_031401755.1 Acidobacteriota bacterium
TGTTCAGCACCCCGGTCAACGGATCCCAATCGGCGATCAAGATCAGCGGCAACTTGCCTTTCGGTTCGGGCGACCAGGGTGTCCGTCTTTTCCGGATCACTCCAGACAGCCAGAACGTGGTCTTTCTGGCGGATCCGTACACGGGGGGAGGTAACGACGACTGCTTCAGCGTGCCGATCAACGGAAGCGCCCAACCCGCGCAATTGAATCTCACATCCCAGCGACCGATCACCGGGATCGGAGTCCTGGGGAACAGCACACTGGCCGCGTTCTTCGGCAGGTCCGGCGCTGCGGTAGAGCTCTACAAAGCGACGATCAACGTCGCCGGATCGCCGACCCGACTGAGCAATGCGAGCGCGATCACCGGAGGCAACGTGCTGGCGGCAGACTTCACGACCGATAGTTCCCGCGTGATCTACGCGGCCGACCAGACGGTCGATAACATTTTTCAGTGGTACAGCGTGCCGACGACGGCGAGCGGCCCCGGCCAAGCCGTGCAACTCAGCGCGGCGTGGGAGTCGTCAGTCTGGTCCGTGTCACCCCGGACAATCAGACGGCCGTTTACACTGCCGACGAGATCACGACCGGCAAGTTGGAGTTGTTCTCCGTCGCGATCGGTGGGGGCGCGCGCACGAAGCTCAACGCGTCGATGGCCGGCAACGGAGTCACCGAGATCCGTGTGGGTTCCGACGGCGTCTGGGTCGCCTACCGCGCCGATCAGGTCACCGCGGGTGTGACGGAACTGTTCTCGGCGAGGGTCGGCGTCGCTGCATCGAGCGAGCGAATCAACGGCACGCCGCTCTCCGGCAGCCAAGACGTCGCCGCCTTGGCGATCAGCCCGGACGCCTTGACCGTGGTCTACGAGGCCGATGAGACGCTCGCCGGCACGATCGATCTTTTGAAGGCGTCGATCGATGGCGTTGGTACTTCGTCCGCGCTGCACACTCTGCCGCCCCCCGAGGATGCGGGGTTCTTTGCCGAGCTGGGTTTACCGCTTTTCGGGCCCCGCGTCGTCTATCCGGTGATAGCCGCTCAGACCAAACTGTTCAGCGTCCCGAGCGCGGGCACGCCGACGCTGGCCCAGGTCAACGGTCCACTCGCCTCCGGCGATTCGGTCTTGAACGCCTTCGTCCCGTCCGCCAAGTTCGCAGGACGATTGATGGCTTGGGGTATCGGGTTGGGAGGGTCCACGGTGACCCGGCGCCTGTTCGTCGGGCCCATGCGTCCCGACCTGACACCGGAGCAGATCAACGTCACCGCCGGCTCCGGCGCGACCGGCGTGAAGGGGTATGAAATCACGGCCGATGAAGACTACGGCGTCTACCTACAAGATCAAACGACGAACGGGAAGACCGAGCTCTTCGCCAGCGCGCTCGATTCCGATGGGGATGGTGTGCCCAACCCCAGTGATAATTGCAATTTCATCGCGAATGCCGCGCAAAACGTATTTACATTCGGGCAGACTATTCGAGCGGCGAACAAGACGACGTTCGAGTGGAACGCCACCACCGATGCCCGATTCGTGCGCGGACCGCTGTCCGGCGTGGCCAACTACACGCAGAACGCCTCGGGCTTGGTCATGGAGGCGAGGTCGTACACCGACGCGAGCGTCCCCGTCGCCGCCGGGAGCGGTTTCTGGTATCTGTTCACCGTCAACTGCAGTCCTGGGGGCAGCTACCAAACGACGCTCGGGGCCGAGCCGGCTCGGGATACCGCGCTCGTCCCCTAGCTCGCTCCGGCTCCCGCTCCGAGTTTCGAAGGTGTGACTTCCTTCCGGCTCACCTTTCAAACGGCGACAAGACAAGCTAAGATCGCTCAGAATCGGGAGACGCCG
>JANNRU010000502.1:0-37758 GCA_031401755.1 Acidobacteriota bacterium
GCCGCGAAGGCCTCGTTGATCTCGATGCGGTCGATCTGATCGAGAGAGAGTCCGCCGGCTCGCCGGAGCGCGATTGGCGTGGCGAGCACCGGCCCGAGCCCCATCTTCGATGGGTCGCAGCCGGCAAAGCCCCAGGATCGGATCCGGCCACGCACGGCCAGACCCAGTTCGCGAGCCCGGCGACCGGAAGCGAGCACGACCGCGGCAGCCCCGTCCGTGATCTGCGAAGAATTTCCGGCCGTCACGGTACCCCAGCGACGGTCAAAAACAGGCTTGAGTCGAGCGAGGGCTTCGATCGTCTGGCCTTCGCGAATCCCGTTGTCGCGCTCGACCGCGACTTCGTATCGCGGCGGGAGCGGCACGGAAATCACCTCTCGCGCCATGCGGCCATCGCGCCAAGCCGCCTCGGCGAGCCGGTGGCTGCGCAACGCGAATCGATCCTGCTCGTCCCGGGAAATCTGGAACTCCCGTGCCAGAACCTCGGCCGTCTGACCCATGTTCAGACCGGAAACCGGATCGGTCAGACCGAGTTCGAGTCCGACGAGCGGCTTGAAGTGCCTCGGCCGGAAAGCTGTCGCGGCCGCGGCCCGCGCCAGGAGTCCGCGCGCCCGGGCCAGGCGACCCCAGATCGCTTGCGCTTCCGGACGGAGGATCAGCGGGATGAACGACATCGACTCGACCGCCGCCGCAACGATCAGATCGGCTTCACCCGAACGGATGCGGTAGGCCGCGTCGACGAGGCTTTGCAGTCCCGAAGCGCAGTTGCGATTGACGGTGTACGCCGGTACCCGCTGCGGGATCTTGGCTTCGAGTCCGATGACGCGGGCGATGTTCGCCGCGTCGGCAGGTCCGGAGATGTTGCCGACGATGACCTCGTCGAGATCGGCAGGATCGATCTCAGATCGCTCGATCGCCTCGCGGACGACGAACCGGCCGAGCTCGACCGGATGGATGGCTCCGAACAGAGTCCAGGCCTTGACGAACGGGGTACGTACGCCATCGATGATGACGACGTCACGATCAGCGATCACTCAGAGACCATCCTTCTCCCGGCTGATGCCGTAGGCGTCGAGCTTCTTGTACAGGTTCGAGCGCGGCGTGTCGATGGCCTTCGAAGTCGCGGTCACGTTCCAGTCGTACTCGCGCAGCTTGGCCACGAGGAACTCGCGCTCGGCCACGTCCTTGAACGCCTGAAGCGTCTGTCCGCCATGCGGGAGTTGCAGGACCTCACCGGCAACGGGCGCCGGGGTGCCTTCGGTCGGCAAGCCGAGCCCCGGCGGAAAATCGCGCAAGTCGACCTCGTCGCCCGCCGCCATGATCAGGAGGCGCTCGATCACGTTTCGTAGCTCACGCACGTTTCCGCGCCAGGGTAATTCTTGTAGCGCGGCGAGCGCTTGCGACGAGAATCGCTTCATGCGCCAGTTGTTCTCGCGACAAATCGCGGCAACGAAGTGGTCGACGAGGGCTGGGATATCCTCACGACGCTCACGCAGAGCCGGCATGCGGATCGGGATCACTGCAAGCCGGAAGTAGAGATCCTCACGGAACCGGCCGGCCGCGATCTCCTCTTCGAGATTCTTGTTCGTCGCCGCGATGACGCGGACGTCGACGGTGAGCGTCTTCGCCGCGCCGACCGGCTCGACCTCGCCGTCCTGCAGCACGCGCAAAGCTTTGGCCTGGGTTTTCAGGCTCATATCCCCGATCTCGTCGAGAAAGAGGGTTCCTCCGTCGGCACGGACGAACTTGCCAACCTGGTCCTGCGACGCCCCGGTGAACGAGCCCTTGGCGTGTCCGAACAGCTCCGACTCGATCAACTCTTCAGGAATCGCGGCACAGTTGACCTTGACGAACGCCGCGCCCGATCGGGGACTGTTACCGTGGATTGCCCGGGCAACCAGTTCCTTCCCGGTCCCGGATTCGCCGAGAATGAGCACGGACGCCCGGGTCGGGGCCGCGCGGACGATGCTCTCCTCGACCTTCCTCAACGTCGGTGAGGCTCCGACGATACGATACCGTTCCTCGAAGGCCAACCGAAGTTCCCGGTTCTCGTCCCGCAGGCGACCTTGCTCGGTCGCGTTGCGCAAAACGAGCAACACCCGATCGCGCTCGAGCGGCTTCTCCATGAAATCGAATGCCCCGAGCTTCGTCGCTTCGACTGCGGTCGCGACCGTCCCATGACCGGAGACCACGATCACGGGGAGATCGGGCATTCGGCGGCGCAACTCACCGAGCACCTCGATCCCGTCCATCTGCGGCATCTTGACGTCGAGAAGTACGGCGTCGAACAGCTCTAGAGCGACGAGCTTGAGCGCCTCGGCGCCGGAGCCCGCCTCGACCGCAGAGATCGATTCGTACTCGAGGATGCGCCGAAGAGAGGACCGGATCTCCGCCTCGTCATCGACGATCAGCACACGGGTTTTGCGCTTGGGGTTCATCCGCTCCCGGGCGAGACACGGGCCCCGTCCCACCGCTCAAGGTGGGCAGCGGAACGGGGCCTCGTTCTTATAGCACAGGACCGCGGCGGCCCGTGTTCAAACGCTGCGTTACTCTTTGGCCGGCACCGCTGGCCGAACGTAGAAGAACAACGTTCGTCGGTCCGTCTCCGTAGGACCGGCCAGCGTCACGGTCAATTTTACCGGACGCTTCGAATCAAGATCGCGGATCGCGCGGTCCCAGTCGGCGATCGATCCGATCTTCTTGTCGTTCACCGCGGTCAGGATCATGTCCGGCCGCATCCCGCGTTCGAACGCGTCGGTGTCGTAGCCAACGTCCACAACCAGCAATCCCCGGAAGTCGGGATCGAGTCCCATCGCTTTGCGAGCCGCGGCGTTGATCGGCTCCACGGTGAGCCCTAATCCCTCCGAGCGCGACGGCGTGTCGGGTTCCGGCTCCGTCTTGGACCCCCGACCCGGCCGGCCAGTGATCTCCTCGAGCGCTGCGCCGCGATCGACTAACGTGGCCTCGACGCGGACGGTCGCACCGTCGCGTAGCATCTCAAGGCGAACGACGTCGCCCGGCTTATGCGCGGCGATCTTCGCGACGAGATCGGGGTTGTCGCGGATCTTCTCGCCGTCGACCCGTCGAATGATATCGCCGGCCCTGACGCCCGCCTTTTCCGCCGGGCCCTCCGCGGTCACATTCTCCACGACCACGCCTTCGTTGTCCGGAAGGCCGTAGTAATCGCGGGCATTGTCGTCGATCCCCTGCTGATTCATCGAGATGCCGATGTAACCACGCTTGACGTAGCCCTGGTCCCGGAGCTGACCGATCACCGACACGGCGTGGTTGATCGGCAGGGCAAACCCGATGCCCTCGGCAAAGTTCATCCTGCGGATCGCCGTGTTGATACCGATCACGCTGCCCCGGGCGTCGATCAAGGGTCCCCCGGAATTGCCGAAATTGATCGCCGCGTCGGTCTGAAGGAAGAAGACCACTCCGCCGTCCGTCGTGCCGACCGGCACTCGGCGGTCCTTACCCGAGATCACGCCAACCGTCACCGTTTGCCCGAGCTCGTGCGGGTTGCCGATCGCGATGACCCATTCGCCGACGCGAAGCGTGTCGGAGTTTCCGAGCGGCAACGTCGGCAGGTCGGCTCCCGCGGAGTCGATCTTCAACAGCGCCAGGTCGATTGCGTGGTCGGTGCCGACAATTTGGGCGATTTGCTCTTTGCCCCCGCTCAGCCGGACCTTTACGCTCGTCGCGTCTTCGACGACGTGGTAGTTGGTCAAGATATAGCCGTCGGGAGAGATGATGAAGCCCGACCCCTCACCCATTCGGGGGGACCGTGGTGCCTCCCTTCGCGGATCAGCGCCGTCCTCCGGCGCATCGGGGAAGAACCAACGAAAGAACTCCTCCCGTGGGTCGGGTTTCCCTTCGCCCGACTCACCCTCCGGCGGCAACTGGGTCGAGCGCACGCTGACCACTGCGGGCAAGGCGACCTCGACGATATCGGCGAGGTCGTGAATCGGGGCCGATGTTGTCGCTGCGGTCGCCAGACGGATGGGGGTCGATTGCGGGGCGGCGAGCGCCAGATCGGGCGCGCTGAGGCTCCCGCCGAGGATCATCCCAAAAACGATGCTCACGCCGATTACGGCGAGGAGCGCCAAGAATCCCAGACCTCTGCTTGTCACCACGATTCCTCCGAGCCCCCTGAATGCACCTCTGGAGCCGATAGTCACTTTCTATTCTATCTCCCTCGGCCAGTCGAATCCTGGCCCGGGCTGCGCTGCGATCAGATCGCCGATCGCACCCAATAGTACGCGGGAGTCGACTGGTTTCTGCAGGACTCGATCGACCCCGAGCTCCGCTGCCCGCGACTCGATACCGTCCCCGAGAAACGCGGAAACTACGATACAGCGTGCCCGACAGCCGGCAGCCCTCAGGCTGGCCAAGAGCGACAACCCGTCCATCCCCGGCATCGTGTAGTCCAACAGCAGCAGATCAACTCCCTGCGCGAGACCGCCGGCGACCACCTCTCGCGGATCCGTTGCGGTCAGCGTGCGGTACCCGGCCCGGGAGAGCAGCCGCCGGTAGGTCGCGATGACCGCGGGGTCGTCATCGACGACCAATAGGGTACGCGCGCTCGAAGAACCCGTCATCGCATCGGCTCGATCGTCTCCGGGAGGGCCACCAGGCCCGCGAGGCTAGCGGTCGCTCTTGTCGGAGATCCGGTACTCCTTCAGGCGACGATGCAGCGTCCGCAGGCCGATCCCCAGAATATCTGCGGCCTGGCGCCGATTACCGCCCGTTCGCTCCAGCGCGTCCAGGATCGCGCGACGCTCGATCTCTTCCATCGTCTTCGGTCCGCCGGCTTCCGGCGGGTTGACGACCCGCGTCAGCGGGACCACGGAGGGAGCCGCGGACGTGAACGCCTCGCTCCCGACGCTCCAGGAATCGCGGTACTCCTCTGGCAGGTCCTGGACCTCAATCTCGTCGCGGGGCGTCAGAACCACGAGACTCTCGATCAGATTCCGCAATTCACGCACGTTGCCGATCCATGGCGCGTCGACCAGGCGTTGGAGTGCTTCGGGCGCGAATCGAAGCTGCTCGCGATCGTTCTCACGCGAGAACTGGCGCAGGAAATGACCGGCGAGCAGCGCGATGTCCTCACGGCGCTCGCGAATCGGCGGAATCTTCAACGTCACGACTTTGAGTCGATAGTAGAGGTCCGCCCTGAAACGACCGGCCTCGACGGCCGCCTCGAGATCGGCGTTGGTCGCCGCGATCATACGGATGTCAACGTGGATCGTTTCCGACCCGCCGACCCGCATGAACTCCCGGCTCTCCAACACACGCAGCAGCTTGACCTGCATCTCGAGCGGCAAGTCGCCGATTTCGTCGAGGAACAGAGTCCCACCGTCGGCCAGCTCGAACATTCCCAGCTTGCGCGAGGCGGCCCCGGTAAACGAGCCCCGTTCGTGACCGAACAACTCCGACTCGAGGATCTCCGCAGGAATCGCCGCGCAGTTGATCGGCAAGAACCGTTTTTCCGCGCGAGGCGAATTGACGTGGATCGCGTTGGCCACCAACTCCTTGCCCGTACCAGATTCCCCGATGATCAGCACGCTCGAACGCGTGGGCGCCACGAGCTCCATCTGGCGGAACAAGCCCTCCATCGCCTTCGATTTGCCGATCATCCGTCCGAACTTCTCGCCGAGACGGCGACGTAGATCGACGTTCTCATCGACCAGGCGGTGACGCTCGACGATCGAGCCGACGCGCTTGCGCAACTCGTGAACGTTGACGGGCTTGGTCAGGTAGTCGTCGGCGCCGTGCTTCATCGCCTCGACCGCGGATTCGACCGACCCGTGCCCGGTGACGATCAGGACCCCGACTCCCGGTCGAATCTCGCGTGCCTGCTTCAAGACCCCGAATCCGTCCGTGCCAGGAAGCATCAGGTCGGTGATGACCAAGACGACATCGGCATGGTCACGTAACCAAGCCAGAGCCGGCTCTGCCGCCGGGAACGACTCGACCGCGTATCCCTCGCGCGCGAGCGCCCGGTCGACACTGTTGCGGACGCCATCGTCGTCCTCGATCAGGACCAGCTGGTGCTTCTCGCTCATCGTGCGCCGGTCAGTCTATCAAGCCGGGCGTCCTGCCCTCGCTTCGGCAACTAGACGCTCGAACTCCTCCGCGTCGACGACGACGAGACCGAGCTCGCGTGCGCGATCGAGCTTCGACCCCGGATCGGCGCCAGCGACCACGAGATCCGTCCTGCGACTCACGTTCGACGCGACCCGACCTCCCAGAGACTGGATCAGTTCCTTCGTCTCCTCCCTGGCTCGGCCGGGAATCGCCCCCGTGAGAACGACGGTCTTACCGGCGAAGTGGGAGTGCGGAGCCGGGCTCGCGGTCGGCTCCTGCTCATCGATCGGCTTGACGCCCGCGGCGACGAGGCGATCCAGAAGCCGACGATTGACCGGCTGGTCGAAGAACAGCCGTACCGCCCGCGCCGTCTTCGGTCCGATCTCCGGTACCGCCTCGAGCTCATCCACCCCGGCTCGGGACAAGCGATCGAGTGAGCCGAAGCGTTCCGCGAGGACCCGCGCGGCCCGCTCCCCGACGTGGCGGATTCCCAGAGCACTCAGCAGCCGGCGGAGCAGCCGAGGCCGTGAATCGTCGATCTGGGCCAGGAGCTTCGTTGCCGACTTCTCACCCATCCGCTCGAGTTCGGTCAGTTTTTCGGCGGTCAGTGAGTAGAGGTCGGCGATATCACGAACGAGGCCCGCCGCGGTGAGCTGTTCGACGAGGGCCTCCCCGAGGCCCTGAATGTCCATCCCCGAGCGGGATGCGAAGTGGAGAATCCGCTCCCGGAGCTGCGCCGGACAGGCGGCGCCGGAACAGTAGCGCGCCACCTCTCCCTCTTCGCGGACGGCCGCCGAGCGGCACTCGGGGCAACGCTCGGGCATCTGGAATGGGGGGCTGTCGTCGCCTCGTTCCGACGTGAGGACCGCGACCACCTGGGGGATGATCTCGCCGGCCTTCTCGATCAAGACGACGTCGCCGACCCGGACGTCACGTCGCCGCACCTCGTCCTCGTTGTGCAGGGTCGCCCTCGAGACGTTCGTGCCGGCCAGGAGCACGGGGTCGAGCTCGGCGACGGGCGTCAGCTTGCCGGTGCGTCCGACCTGCACAACGATCCGGCGCACGCGAGTCGTCGCCTGCTGCGCCGGATACTTCAGCGCCACCGCCCAGCGCGGGGCTCGCGACGTGGCCCCGGCGAACTGCCGCAACGCATAGTCGTCGATCTTGACCACGAGACCGTCGATTTCGTAACCAAGACTCGCACGTCGTTCTCGTAGATCCTCCCAAGCTTCGAGAACTTCGTCGACGCTGTTGCAGAGCCGGTTCAACTTGTTGGTCTTGAGCCCCAGCTCCCGCAGATAGGCCAGTGCAGCTCGATGGGTCGACGGTCGGGTCCCCTCGAAGACACCCAGATCCCAGAAGAAACAGTCCAGCTTGCGCGAGGCCGTGATTCGAGGGTCGAGCCGTCGGATCTGTCCGGCGGCGGCGTTTCTCGGGTTTGCGTAGAGCGGCTCGTCGGCGCGGGCCCGTTCGCGATTCAACGCCTCGAACTCGGCTCGCGGTAGGAAGACTTCGCCGCGTGCCTCTATGTAGGGAACCGCCTCGAGCAGACGGAGCGGTAGCGACCGAATCGTCCTCGCGTTCGCGGTCACGACCTCGCCGGTCTCGCCATCGCCGCGCGTGAGCGCCCGTTCTAGGATGCCGTCACGGTAGTGCACGGCGATAGAAACCCCATCAATCTTCGGTTCGACCATGAGCGCGGGCTCTTTTTGATCGAGGGTGCGGACAAGCCGCTGGTGCCAAGCAAGCAGGTCCTCCGCACCGTAGGCGTTATCCAGTGAGAGCATCGGCGTGGGATGCCGGAACGAATCGAAGCCCTCCGCGACCTCGCCACCGACCCGTCGTGTCGGCGAATCCAGGCTCGCCAGATCGGGATAGCGTTCCTCGATCCGTCGGAGCTCCGTCTCCAGGAGATCGTATTCGGCGTCGGAGATCGTCGGATCGTCATCGACGTAGTAGCGCTTTCGATGCTCGATGATCTCCCGGCGCAGCTCCTTGGCCCGTCGCGCTGCCTGTTCCCACTTTGAGCTGTCGGAAGCGATCATGACGGGCGCTCCCCCACAAGCCAGGGAGTCGTCGGGGCACGGCGCGGGATCCGGATCCGAAACGTCGCGCCACGGCCCGGCTCGCTCTCGACCTCGATCGTTCCTCCGTGGCGCTCGACGATTTGCTTCGCGATCGGCAGCCCGAGCCCCGTGCCTCCCTTGCGCTTCGAATAGAAGACCTGGAATACGCGGTCGCGGGCCTCCGGATCGATCCCCGGACCGTCGTCTTCGACTTCGACGCACACGTCGCCGGCCGACCCCTCGATCGTCCGCAGCGTGACGTGGCCCCCATCGTCGACGATCTGCCGCGCGTTGACGAGCAGATTGATCAACGCTTGCTTGAACTGCGTCTCGTCGAGCTCGACTGTTCCAACCTGCGCGCCCAGTTCCGCGCGCAGCGTGACCCCGTGGTGCTTGAAGTCCGCGTCGAGAAAGCGGACGACGCTGGCCACGACTTCGTTGAGCTCGCGCGGCTCCGGTCGGGTCTGAGGCGGGCGCGCGAACGAAAGGAAGTGTTCCACGATGTGACCCACTCGTCGGATTTCACCGAGTGTTGAGTTCAGCAGTTCGTGATGCTCGCCTGTCGGCGTGGAACGATCCCGGAACAGCTCTTCTTCGAGCATCTGCAAGTTGATGTTCATCGCGTTGAGCGGGTTTCGGATCTCATGGGCGAGCCCGGAGGCGAGCAACGAGAGTTCCGCCGCGCGCAGAGCTTCCTGGCGCTGTCGTTCGAGCGACTGGCCTCTTCGTATCAGGTGGAGGACGTACGCGAAAGCGAGAAAGAGAATCCCGAGGACGACCAAGATGAAGACGGAGAACCAGAGGAGCCAGCGCTGACGTCGCTCGTCCAGCTCGCGCTGAACCGCGCTCTGGGAGATGTCCAGACGGACCTCGCCTTCCGGCCGCCCTTCCCTTCCGGGCAGCTCAACGCGGATCGTTTCGTCCTGAGGGAGGTTTTTCCCGCTCGCCGGTAGTGGCGTCTCGGTCGTGTCGGCGGGGCCGCCGACTCGGAGTAGCGACTGCCCGAACCTGTCGTGAACCTCGACCCGACGGACAAATCCGAGTCCGTCGATACGACCTTGGATCATCTGCGCCAATGCGTCCCGATTCCGGCGAATCCGGGTGTAGTCGAGGACCGGGCCATCGCGCGCCACTTCCGCGATCGACCGAGCGATGAATAGCGCCTCGCTACGGCCGAGTGCCATCTGGACGGCCAGTGTTCGGAGCCGGACAGCCTGAAAAGCCAGCTCTCCCCCCACGGCGAGAAGAACGAGCGCCAAAAGCGAAAAAAAAGCGAAAGCCCGAACCACTTCCCAATTGCCGCGTTTTGCGGAGTTCCGATCGTTGGGGGGTTCGATTGGACGGGTCATCGGCTCGACTCGAGATCGCACGAACGGCGACATTGTAGAGGCTCGCCTGTCCGCGCGCGCCGCTGCACTTTGTCCGCAGCCGACAGGTCCAAGGTTGACGGGGGGGTCTCTAGAGGGTATGTAGTCATCGAAACATCGGCCTGTTCAGCAACTGGCGGGTTTGGCCAGGGGCGTGCGGGGGCCGAAGAGGGGTCGGAATAGCGTAGACGACGAAGATGCAATCAAGCTCGTCCGGGGAGGGCGTTGATGGGACTGCAACAACGAAACGAAGAGGATCCGAAAGGCAGCTCCCGGCTCGGGAGCTATTTAAGGAAGTTGCGGAACGGCTACGGTTACTCCCTGCGCGGTGTCGAGCAGCGCGCGCGAGCGAGTGGCGGCGAGATCGACAACTCGCAACTCAGCCGCTACGAGAAAGGCATCTGCTACCCCTCGTTCGACAAGTTGCGGACACTCGCCAGCGTCTTCAACGTCTCGATCCAGTCGTTCTCGGACATCGTCGACCTCGAGGCATTTGAGGAACTCAAGCCTGCAGACGGTAGCCCGACCGAACTCATCGAAATGGGAAACCAGGCGATGTGGGCCGGCGATACCGCGCAGGGCTTCGCCTGCTACGAGCGGGCGATCGAGATCCTCGACGACGGCCCTGGATCGAAAGAGGATCGCCTGCTCGTCGCCGAGGCCAGAATTCACCAGGCCGCGGCCCTCAGACGGCTAGGCAAGCTCTCGCTGGCCGAGCAGGAATTACGTCGCGCGCTGCGAAACTCCGAAGCCCTCGACCCCGCGGTCCGCACCCGGGCGCTCTTAGCTTTGTCCAACATCCACGCCGACGAAGGCGACAAGATCTTGGCCGAGATCGAGTCCGAGCGCGCCCACACGATGGCGGTCGAGGCAGGGTTGGACGAAATGGCCGTTATGGCCCTGCACACACTGGCGCACGTCTTGGCCCAGCAGAACCGCTACCTTGAGGCGATCGAGCGATCGCGAGAGGCCGCTGAACTCTACCGGCGAATGGGCAGCGCGTTCGAAGAAATCCGCGTCCGGATCAACATCGGCACCTACTACGTGAGCATGGGCAAGCCCAAGGAAGGGGTCCGGTTGCTCCGGGAATGCCTGGTCGAAGCCCGAGCGAAGGACCATCGGCGCCTGCAGGCCATGGCCCTGACCAATCTCGGCGAGGCCTACCATCGGATCGGTGACCGCCTGACCGCCCGGAACTGCTTCATCGAATCGAACGCTCTAGCCTCCATGCACGACGAGCATTACGACGATTTGCTCTTCTTCAACGCGTACTTCGAGTGGAGGATGGCGCTCGAAGACGACAATCAGACACGAGCCCGAATCGCCTTCGGTCGGCTCAAGGCCTTGCGACCGAGCCTCGAACGGCGGTTTGCCGAAGTGGAAGCATTTGACGAGTTCGTCGAAAGGGGGCGGAGTCATGCGTAACGCCATCGTCTCGCTCCGATCTCTCGCAATCGCAATGGTTTGTCTGACCGCCGTCTCGTGGGCCGACGCGGGTGTTTCGCGCGTCCACAAGCAAACCACTCCCGCAGCTCCCCCGGAAGCAGCGGGGGGTTCGACCACCACCAACCGCGCTCTCAGCGTCGGTGCGACCGAGTGGGTCCGGTCGACGTTGCAGGATCGAGCACGATTGATTTTGGCTTGGACCCACGCCATCGGCGCACCGCGGGTCGTCGAGGCGGACCCCACGGAACCCGCCGGGGCGCGGACGCGCGGGATCAGCGATGGCCCCGACCCGATCGGATGGCACAGTGGCTCGGACGGCCAACAGGGGCACAGCGGCTCCGAGGCCGCGGACCCTCGTCGGCGGCGTTCGGGACCGCGCTACGGTGTCTCTTCCCCAACAGACCCGCAATCCCACAATTCGCAGGTCGAGCAGCGCAACTGATCCGACCGAAATCCCGTCCCGTGCCCGGATTGCCGGGCCGGGGCGGGATCCGCAACTTCTGACGCGCCGAACGCGCTCACTCTTCTTCCCACCCAACCCGGCGCTTTCGCTTTGCATTCGCAGAGAAATTCGAGGGCAACGCCTTGACACCCGTGGCGTGTCTTCAATATGATCTGCAGGCGGTGGCCGAAAGTGGAGCAGAGTGGCTCGCAAATGCCCCTCCCTTCCGCTTTTTCGACGATTTGCACAACGAACACGGCGGGCGACCGGCATTGCGGCACGGCATTCCGGGACGACCGTCGCCTTAAGCTCAATCGGGACCCGAATCTCGCGAGGGGATCGACGCTCCATGCTGCGCGGCAACGCACTCGCGAGAATCGATGACAAAGGGCGGATCAAACTGCCCGCGCTGTTCCGATCGATCATCGAAGCTCAGTACCGCGCCGATTTCTTCGTCACCAGCATCCTCGGTGATTCGGTCCGGCTCTATCCACTGCAGGTCTACAACGAGTTGGAGCAACGGCTCGCCGCATCGTCGAGCGTCGAACCCCGCGTACTTCGCTTGCGAACGTTCATCAACTATCACGGTCAACCCGCGGCCATGGATTCTCAGGGCCGCGTATTGATCCATCCACTGCTCAGGGACAAGGCCGGTCTCGATGGCGAGGTCGCCGTGCTCGGGCAGCAGAACTACCTCGAGGTCTGGAACCACGCCACCCTCGAGGAGCGGATGAAACAGCAACCATTGACCGACGAGGACCTGCGTCAGCTCGCCGCTCTTGGCTTCTGAGCCGAGAGCTGCATTCCGGAGGGCCATGGCCCCGCGCTCGTCAGCGCCGGCGTTCGAGGAGGACGGGGTGCCCGAGCGCGCACACGTTTCGGTCTTGCTCGCCGAGGCGATCGAGTGGCTCGCTCCTCGCCCGGGGCAGACTTTCGTAGACGGAACTCTCGGCGCGGGCGGACACGCCGAAGCTCTCCTTGCGGCCGTCGGACCCGGCGGCTCGGTCATCGGCATCGACCGCGACCCGACGGCACTCGATCACGCCCGGCGGCGCCTCGCACGTTTCGGACCTGCGTTCCGTCCCGTACACGGGAATCACCGGGACCTGCGACGGATTCTCGCCGAGCTCGGCGTCGAGACTCCGAACGGGGCGCTGTTCGATCTGGGATTCTCGTCGATGCAGATGGATGATCCGGCGCGCGGGTTCTCGTTCCAAACCGATGGTCCGTTGGATATGCGGATGGACCCTGGATCCGGTGAGACCGCCGCGGAACTCCTCGCTCGGCTGGGAGATCGGGAGCTCAGCGATTTGTTCCGGCGCTTCGGCGAAGAGCCGCAAGCGCGACGATTTGCCCGCGCGATCGTGCGCGAGCGCGAACGATCCCCGATCATGCGGACGAAGGCGCTGGCCGACCTGGTGGCCCGAGCCGCCGGTCCCGCCGCTCGGTTCGGCCGGATTCACCCGGCGACGAGAGTCTTCCAAGCCCTGCGCATCGCGGTCAACGACGAGCTAGAGGGTCTGGATAATCGGGTCGCGGAGGTCTGCGACCTTCTTGGCCCCGGCGGCCGCGCCGCGTGGATCGCGTTTCATTCGCTGGAAGATCGACAGGTCAAACAGACCCTGCGACGACTGGCGGCCCCTTGCACCTGCCCCCCCGACATGCCCCGCTGTGGTTGTGGGCTTCGGCCCGTCGTCCGGGTGCTGACACCCCGACCCGTTTATCCCTCGGCCGAGGAAATCTCGACGAATCCTCGCGCCAGAAGTGGTCGCCTGCGCGCGGCCGAGAAGCTGTGAGGCCCGCGATGCAGCAACCCGTCCTGGTGACCCAGCGGCGCTGGCAGAACCAACCGCTCGTTCGCGAGCGGGATACAGGTAGCGTCCGGTGGCTCTGGCGTCTCGTCGCGACGATGGCGGTGATCGCGATCCCGATGGCGATCTACCTACACTTGCACGGCCAGTCGATCCGGCTGGCATACGAGGCGAGCGCACTGCGGGCGGAACAGGACTCGTTGATCGAACAGGAGCGCCGCCTGCGGATCGAGCGCGCGCGGCTCGAGTCCCTCGAGCGCGTCGAGCACTGGGCCGACGTGGAAGGCCTGGTCGTCCCCGGCGCGCACCAAGTCGTCGTCATCGAGTCTGTTCCACCCTCCGGCCCGGACGCGGATCGCTGAGGCCTGTCGGATCCCATGAACGTATTGAACCGGTCACGAATCGCCATGCTCGTCGCTGCGGTGTTCGCGGTGAGTGCGGCCATCGCGAGCCGGCTGTGGTTCGTGCAGGTTCGCGATCACGCGCACTATGCTGATCGCGCGCGTCAGCAGCACGAACGCCGCATCGTCGTCGAGCCTCCGCGCGGACTGATTCTCGACCGCGAAGGGCGCGAGCTCGCTCTGAGCGTTGAGACCGAGTCGCTCTACGCGCACCCGCGAAAGATCGATGATCCAGAGGGCGCGGCCGCACGGATCGCCCCGGCGATCGGAGCAAAGTTCAAGGAGATCCGCGATCGGCTCGCGGCGGACAAGCCGTTCGTCTACCTCGGGCGCCTGCTAGAGCCCGACCAGGTCGAGCGCCTGCGTCAGACCGGGCTCGAGTTCGAGGGTCGCGAGTTCGGATTCCTGACCGAATCGAAGCGCTACTACCCCTGGGGCTCCCTCGGCGTTCACGTCGTCGGATACGCGACGATCGACGGGAACGGGGTCGAAGGAATCGAGCTCGCGCAAGACAAACTCCTCCGCGGCGATCCAAGCGAGTATCTGGTCACGCTCGACGGCCGCCGGGGTAAGTTGCGCCGACTGGTTCACGGAACGCCACGCAGCGCCGGGGACGTGGTGCTGAGCCTGGATGTCGCGCTGCAGCACGCGGTCGAACGCGAGCTCGACCGAGCGATGCGGGAGACGCTGGCAGTTGCGGCCTCGGCGATCCTGATCGAACCCAAGACCGGTCATATCCTCGCCTTGGCGAACCGCCCGGCTGCGGACCCGAACCACTTCGGGAAGGCCCGCCCCGACGCTCGAGTCAATCGCGCCGTGGTTCATTTCTACGAGCCGGGCTCGACGTTCAAGATCGTGCCGTTGGCCGCGGCGATCGAACGGGGTCGACTAACGCCTGGAGAGCCGATCTTCTGCGAAGAGGGAACCTGGCGAATCGGGAAGCGAATCGTCCGCGACGTCACACCCAAGGGCACGTTGACCGTGCGCGAAGTGCTCCAACAGTCGAGCAACATCGGCATGGTGAAAATTGCGCGCCGACTGCAGGAGGACGAGTTCTACGAGACCATCCGGCGATTCGGATTCGGAACTCGGACCGGGGTTGAGCTCCCTGGAGAGAACCCTGGGATGTTCAGCCCGGTGGCGGATTGGAACGGCGACACTTGGGTCTCGCTGGCCTACGGTTACGAGATCGGCGTCACGCCGCTGCAACTGGTGTCATCTCTGGCCACGGTGGCCAACGGCGGTGTACGAATGCCGCCCCGAGTCGTCCTCGGATTCCGGCACGACGGAAAGTTCGAACCCGCCGAACGCGCCGTGCCCGAAACGGTCATCTCCGAGCACACCGCGCGCCTGCTGGCCTCGATGATGGAAGACGTCGTCGCCAGCGGCACGGGCTCTCGGGCCAGCGTGCCCGGGTATCGGCTCGCCGGCAAGACCGGCACCGCGAACAAGGCCAACGAAGGCGGCTACTCCGAATCCGCGGTCATCGCCTCGTTCGGCGGCTTCGGACCGGTCGACAGGCCGCGTCTTGCGGGGCTCGTGGTTCTCGATACGCCCGCCGGAGCGCGCCATCTCGGGGGGCAGATCGCCGCACCCGTCTTCCGGAGGATCATGGCCGATGCGCTGCGTCACTTGCGAGTTCCACCCGACGAGGATCTACTCCCGACCCCTTCCGAGCGTGCCGATCAGTTGATGGCCGCACTCGTCTCCAAGAAGGCGGCCACCCCCGAGTCCGTGGAAGACCGACGCGCGACGACTGCGGCCGAGGTGCCCGACGTCGTCGGAATGAGCCTGCGCGAGGCCGTGAAGACCCTGGCCGCGAGAGGGCTGCGGACCGCGGTCACAGGTTCCGGAACGGTCGCCTCCCAGGATCCTCCTGCCGGGACTCCACTCGACCAAGGGCGAGGCAGTTGTCGACTCGCGCTGGCCGAGCCCAAGCCGGGCATGCCGGAGCAAATGGCGGCACTGATGCGGCGGGTGGAGGGTCAGCGGCAATGAGCGCGGCCTCGATCCGGTTCTCCGAGCTGATCCGGCGGGCCGGGCTGAACCCGCTCGGTGCGGGCGAGCCCGATCCGGAGATCTGCGGGGTTACGCTCGATTCGCGAGCGGTCGTCCCCGGAGGCCTGTTCGTTGCGGCCCGGGGCGCCGAGGCCGATGGCGCGGGCTTCGTCCCGGACGCGGTTGCCCGCGGCGCCCGCGCGGTCGTCGCCGAGTCGGCCCGACCAGGGGATCTCGATCATCGGGTCGCCTGGTTCCGAACGAGCGATCCGCGCCGTGTGGCCGCATCCCTGTCGCGCAATTTTTTCGGATGTCCGGACGAGGCGTTACGCGTCGTCGGTGTTACCGGCACGAACGGTAAGACGACGGTGACGTATCTGATTCAATCGATCGCGCGAGCGGCCGGATGCAATGCTGGCCGCATCGGCACCAACGGCCACGATTCGAGTCACGGCACACACCCGCTACAGCGAACGACGCCCGAAGCGCCGGAGTTGCAAGCGCTCCTCGCCACAATGCGTGACGAAGGTGTGGAACTCGTGGCGATCGAGGTCTCCTCGCACTCGCTGGTCCTCGACCGCGTCGCCGGAATGCGGTTCGCGGTCGCCGCATTGCTCAACATCGGCCGAGATCATCTCGACTTCCACGGGAGCGAGGAGCAGTACTTCGAGGCCAAGGCGCGGCTGTTCGACGGGTTGGAGTCGGATCGGGCGGCGGTGATTCCCTCCGCCGGCGACCTCGGACGCAAACTCGCCCGACGGCTCGACGATCGTGGCGTGAAGTTCTTGACCTTTGGGCGCGACGAGACCGCGGATGTTCGACTGATCGAAGAGCACACGAGTCTCGGCGGATCCTCGGGGATCTTGGAAACACCGAACGGCCGGCTGCCGGTGCGGACGTTTCTCGTTGGACGATTTCACATGGACAACGTCACCGCAGCCGCGGCCTGCGCGCTGGCCCTCGGGCTTCCGCTGGAGGCGATCGCTGCCGGCGTGCTGGCGCTCGAATCGGTCCCCGGTCGCATGGAGCCGATCCTCTGTGGGCAGCCGTTCACTGTCTTCGTCGACTATGCGCACACACCCGAGGCTCTCGCGGCCGTTCTCGAATGGGTCCGCGAGCTCGCAACCGGATCGGTCGTCATCGTCTTTGGCTGCGGCGGCGAACGTGATCGAGGCAAACGCAGTGCGATGGGAGTCGTTGCGGCGCGACTGGCCGATCGCGTGATCCTGACCTCGGACAACCCGCGTCGCGAAGATCCCCAGCAGATCCTCGACGAGATTTTCACTGGGGTCGCCGAAATACGTGAGGGACCCTCGCGCTGCCGTGTCATCCTGGATCGACACGAGGCGATCCGGGCCGCGCTCGACGGTGCGCAAGACGGCCAGGTGACGATCATCGCCGGCAAGGGGCACGAAACGGCGCAAACCAGCGGCACGCGTGTCGCTGCGTTCGACGATCGACAGGTTTGCCGGGAGACGCTGGCGGCGCTCGGCTGGCGCGGAGGGCGCAGTGCCCAGGCTTAGCCTTGCCCAGCTCACCGAGGCCGTGAACGGCTCCCTACACCGCGGAGATCCGGCGACGAGGGTCGACCATTACGTCGTCGACGGCCGACTGGTCTCAACGGGGTCCGCGTTCTTCGCGCTGCGCGGCGAACGTGCCGATGGTCACGCCTTCCTCGGTCAGGCGGCGAGCGCGGGCGCGTCGGTGGGTATCGTCGAAGGTCTTCCCGCCGACGGCGAGCCCGCGCCGGCGGCCCTGATCGTCGTCGATGATGGCCGGGCGGCGCTCGCGCGCGCCGGCGCCTGGATTCGACGCTACATGCAGAAGGCGCGCTGGATCGCCCTGACCGGCTCGAGCGGCAAGACCACAACGAAAGAGATGATCGGCGCCGGCCTGGCCGCGCGACGGCGCGTGCATCGAACGCCGGGAAATTTCAACAACGAGATCGGCGTCCCGCTGACCCTGCTGGCGATGCCTGACGAAACCGAGATCGCCGTCCTCGAATTAGCCATGCGCGGCCCCGGCCAGATCGCCGAGTTGACGCGGATGGTCGACCCCGACGTCGGTCTAGTGACCAACGTGCGCGCGGTCCACCTGGCTTATTTCGACTCACTCGACGGAATCGCAGCGGCCAAAGGCGAGCTCTACGCTCTTTTGCGCGAAGACGCGGTCTCGGTCGTCAATCTCGACGATCCGCATACGCGACTGCAGGCGACGCGACACGCCGGTCCACGTGTGACCTTCGGACGACAGATGGGTGCAGACCTGCGGCTCGAGCAGGTCGAGGACGGATTCCTTCCCGGCGCAACACTGACCCTGGCCCATGGCGACCGGCACTGGCGCCTGGGACTGCGGATCGGTGGTGTGCATGCCGCAGTCGATGCCGTTTCCGCGCTGGCCACGATCGTCGCTGCGGGCGAGGACCCGGAGTCGGCGATCCCGGCGATCGAACAACTTGAAGCCGGCCCCGGACGTGGACGCGCCCATCAACTCGCCGATGACCGCGTGCTGATCGACGACAGTTACAACAGCAGCCCGGCTGCGCTGGCCTCGGTGTTGGACACACTGCGCGCGACGCCGACCCGCGGTCGCCGCGTCCTGGTGATGGGCGACATGCTCGAGCTGGGGCAGATGGAACTGGCGCTCCATCGCGAGGCCGGGCGCCGCGCCGCGACTGTAGGCGTGCAGATGCTCGTCGCGGTCGGACCCCTGGCGCGAGAAGCGGCCGAGTCGGCGCGCCGCTCCGGAACCCAGGAGATCCATTGCTACCCGAACGCCGACGAGGCCGCGGGATCGATCGCCGAGTATCTCCGGCCGAACGACTTGATCTTGGTCAAGGGCTCGCGGGGGATCCAGCTCGATCGAGTCGTACGCGCCTTGACCTCAACCGCAGACGAGGTGGCGTGATGTTCTACCACCTCCTCTACGAACGGCTCCAGGAATCGATCGGGAGTTTCAACGTTTTTCGTTACATCACGTTTCGCAGCGCGATGGCGACACTGACCGCGCTGCTCGTGGCGCTCTCTCTTGGTCCGGGGATGATTCGCCGACTCGCTCGGTTCCAGATCGGTCAAGAGATCCGTGAAGAGGGACCGAAATCGCACCAGTCCAAGCGCGGCACGCCGACAATGGGCGGCCTGCTGATCATCGTCGCAATCGTGTTGCCGACGCTCCTCTGGACCGATCTGCACAACGTCTTCCCCTGGATCGCGATCGCCGCCACGCTGTCGTTTGGCGCGATCGGGTTCGCTGACGACTATCTCAAGGTCACGCGTCGTCGCAATCTTGGACTGACCGCCCGGAGCAAGTTCGTACTGCAGATCGCCGTCGCCCTGGGAATCGGGGCGGTCTTGCTCTGGCTTGCCGCTCGTGGCCAGTTCCAAACAACGCTGAGCTTTCCGTTCTTGAAGCGCTTCGTGCTCGAGTTGGGCTGGCTCTATCCGGCCGTGGTCGTGCTGGTCCTCGTCGGTGCCGCCAATGCGGTCAATCTGACCGACGGCCTGGACGGTCTGGCGATCGGTTCGCTGCTGATCGCCTGGGCGACCTTCGCGATTCTGACTTACGCTTCGGGGCACGCCTTGGTCGCCGACTACCTCGGAATCACGAACGTCAAAGGCACCGGCGAGCTCGCCGTCTTCTGTGGTTCGGTCGTCGGGGCTTGCCTCGGATTCCTCTGGTTCAACAGCCACCCCGCCGAGGTCTTCATGGGCGACGTCGGCTCGATGGCCATGGGCGGAGCGCTCGGCACGGTCGCCGTGTTGATCAAGCAAGAAGTACTACTAATTCTCGTCGGCGGGCTGTTCGTGGTCGAAGCCTTGTCGGTGATCTTCCAAGTCGCGTCGTTCCGATTGCGCGGCAAACGCATCTTCCGCATGTCTCCCCTGCACCACCATTTCGAGCTGGCGGGGTGGAGCGAGACGAAGATCGTGATCCGTTTCTGGATCGTGGCCCTGATCTTCGCGCTCCTTGCGCTGGCCACGTTGAAGCTGCGATGAGGTCGATGGTGCGGACGCGAAACCCGTTATTCGCCGGCCCCGACCTCGCCGGTCGGCGTGTGCTCGTCGTCGGGTTCGGGACGAGCGGCCGCGCCGCGCTGCGCCTGCTCACCGCACGCGGCGCAGTCGTGACAGTCAATGACCGTCGATCGGAGACCGAACTCGGCCCGGCCGCCGATGAAGCCCGGGCCGCGGGCGCCACACTGGTCTGCGACGGCCATCCGGCGGAGCTGGCCCGCGATTTCGACCTGCTCGTGGTCAGCCCCGGAGTCGGGGACAACGAACTGCTCAGCGCTGCGCGAATGGCGGGGGTGCCCGTCTGGGGCGAGGTTGAGCTCGCTGCGCGCCACTGCGTCGGTCGCATCATCGCGATCACCGGCTCGAACGGAAAGAGCACGACGACCGCGATGATCGGCGCGATCCTTCGCAGTTCGGGGATTCGTGGCGGCACCGGCGGGAATCTGGCGATTCCGTTCTCGGACTTGCTGGCCGAGGACGGACCCGACGCGGTTCATGCGCTGGAGCTCTCGTCGTTCCAACTCGAGACCCTGGCCTCGTTGCGTCCCACGGTGGCGTTGGTCCTGAACCTGAGCCCCGACCACCTCGATCGCTACGCGAGCCTCGACGACTACGCGCAGGCCAAGGCGCGACTTCTCGCACTTCAGGATCCCGGCGATGACGCGGTACTCAACGCCGACGACAAGGCGAGTGATCAGTTCCGTAAATCGGTTCGCGGCCGTCTGGCAACCTTTTCCACTCGCGGGCCGGTCGAGCGCGGCGCGTGGCTCGAGCACGGCAGACTGACCCTCGACATCGGATCGGGAGTTGAACCGCTCCTCGCCGCCGCCGAACTACCGCTGCCGGGGGAGCACAACACGGCCAACGCATTGGCAGCGGGACTCGCCACGCGCCTCATCGGTTGCCCGATCGAGTCGATCTCCGGTGCGCTGCGGAGTTTCCCGGGGCTCGCGCACCGCCTCGAGCGCGTCGCCGAGATCCGTGGCGTCACGTTCTACAACGACTCCAAGGGCACGAATCCGGACTCGACGCTGCGCGCACTGGCCGCGTTTCCTGTGGGCTGCGTGCAGCTGATCCTCGGGGGGAGAGAGAAGGGAGCCGACTGGGGCGAGTTGCTGGCGACGATCGAGCGGCGACAGGTTCCGCGGGTGCTGCTGGTGGGCGCGGCCACGCCGCTGCTTGCGCGACTGCTCACCGGTCGCGTGCCGTTCGTCGAGTGTCAGACGGTCGCTGCGGCGGCCCGTGAGGGCTTTGCCGGCGCGAAGCGCGGGCAGATCGTGCTGCTCTCTCCCGGCTGTGCCTCCTACGATCAATATCAGAATTTCGAAGAGCGCGGAGAAGACTTCCGCGGCACCGTGGCGGCAATTGCAGGGGAGAATGCCGATGCCTAGGGGGATGGTCTACGACCGCTGGCTGTTCGTCAACGTGGGCGTTCTCGTCCTCGGCGGCTTGCTGATGGTCGCGAGCGCTTCGAGCTTCATGGCGATCAACTCCAGCGGCGGGCCCTCGAGCATGTTGATTCGCCAATCCGTTCACATACTGATCGGCTTGGCAGGGTTCTCGGCCGCGCTCGTCCTTCCGTGGCGCCGCCTGGATGATCCGCGGCTCGTACGGATCCTGGTCGGCGTGACGTTCGTCGCCCTGATCTTCGTCCTGTTCATGTCCCCGATCGGCGGCGCCCGGCGCTGGATTCCGATCGGGCCGATCAACATACAGCCTTCCGAGTTCGCGAAGATCATCGTCGTACTGTTCACGGCGCACCTGCTGGCGTCGCGCGAAGGCCGAATCAACGACTTCTGGGCGGTTCCGTTGCCCTCGATCTTCGTGGTCGGCGGGATGAGCCTGCTCATCGTCATCGAGCCCGACCTCGGCTCGGCCGTCGTGCTGGCCCTGGTCGCCGGGGTGATGCTGTTCGTTGGCGGCCTGGCCTGGAAGAGTCTCTCGATCGTCGCCGGTCTCGGGCTGGGTGCCGCTTGTATCGCGATCGTCGCCGAGCCGTTCCGCGTTGCTCGGATCATGAGCTTTCTCGATCCCGCCGCTGATCCGCTGGGGACCGGCTTCCAGCTCGATCAATCGCTGATCGCGCTCGGAAGCGGATCGCTGACGGGCGTCGGGTTGGGTCAGGGCCAACAGAAGGTGTTCTACATCCCGGCCGGATACACCGACTTCATCTTCTCCGTCATCGGCGAGGAGCTCGGACTGCTGGGCACGCTGGCAGTCCTCGCCGCCTTTCTCGTGCTGTTCTGGCGCGGGATCCGCGCTTCGCGGCGTGCGCCGGACGCGTTTGGGGCCTATCTCGCACTCGGCCTAACCAGCCTGCTCGTGCTGCAGGCGCTGTTCAACATCTCGGTCTGCATCGGGCTGTTGCCGACGAAAGGGTTACCGATGCCCTTCGTGAGCTACGGCGGTTCCTCGCTCGTCGCCTCGATGATCGCGGTCGGCCTGTTGATCAACATCTCGCAGCACTCGAACTGATGTGGCGCAAGACAAACCGAGAATCGTCTTTGCCGGCGGCGGAACCGGGGGACATCTCTATCCCGCGCTTGCCATCGCCGCTGAGCTCGGCCGGCGACGGCCGCAAGCGTCAATATCCTTCGTCGGCGCACGACGCGGCATCGAGATGCGGTTGGTGCCCGAGGCCGGCTACGAGCTGTTCGCGCTGCCGCTGTCCGGCCTCAAGGGCGCGGGATGGCCGGCGCGCATCCGTGCGGCGGCGCACGCCGGTTTCGGTTTGCTGCGAATCGTGGCCTGGATGGCGCGGCGCCGTCCGGATCTGGTCATCGGCGTCGGCGGCTACGCCTCCGGTCCGGCGGTTCTCGCGGCGTGGATCCTGCGTGTGCCCACGATGATCCTCGAGCAAAATCATTTCCCCGGAGCGACGAACCTCTGGCTCGCGCCACGAGTCGATCTCGTTTGCGTCCCATCCGATGCGGCCCGTCGACGGATGCGAGGCCGGATCCTCGTGACCGGGAACCCGGTCCGCGCGGAGTTCGCGCGCATCGTCGCGCCCGGACCCAGTGAACCGATGGGCCTGCTGGTCTTCGGGGGCAGCCGCGGGGCGCGATCGCTCAACCGGGCGATGATTTCGGCGCTTACGACACTCGCCCGGCTCGACCCCGCGCCGAAGATCACGCACCAGACGGGTGCTGAGGATCACGCCGCGATCCTCGCTGCCTACACGGAGAACTATCCGCGGGAGTCGTTCGAGGTTCGTGCGTACTTCGACGACATGCCCGCTCGTTTCGCCGAGGCGGACCTGATCGTTTCGCGCGCCGGGGCCACGACCCTGGCCGAGCTTTGCGTCGCGGGAAGGCCAGCGATCCTGGTGCCCTACCCCCACGCGGCGGACGATCACCAACGCCACAATGCGGAGAGCCTACGGGACTCCGGGGCGGCGATCGTTCTCACCGACGCCGAGATCGCCGATGGCTCGCGCCTCGCCAACGCCGTCGCCGCGCTCGCCATCGACCCGGCGCTCCGCAGCCGTATGGCCGCGGCCGCACACCGGCTCGGTCGTCCCGACGCGGCCGCGCGAATCTCCGCTGCCGCAGAAAGTTTGCTCGCCGGACGAGATCCGCTCGACGAGATGCGCGATGTTTCGTAAGGCGCGCCGCTTGCACTTCGTCGGTATCGGCGGCTCCGGGATGAGCGGCATCGCCGAGGTTCTGGTTAACATGGGCTACCCGGTCTCCGGGTCCGACATCGCGACCAACCCGGCGACGCGCCATCTCAAAAAGCTCGACGCCAGGATCTTTCGCGGCCACAAGGCCGAGCACGTACGCGAAGCCGACGTCGTCGTCATCTCGTCGGCTGTGCGCGAAGACAATGCGGAGGTCGTCGAGGCGCGCCGGCTCGAGATTCCGGTGATCCCGCGCGCGGAGATGCTGGCCGAGCTGATGCGTCTCAAGTACGGCATCGCCATCGCCGGTGCACACGGCAAGACGACGACGACGGCGATGATCGCCGGGGTGCTCGATCGCGGCGGTCTCGACCCGACCGTGGTTATCGGCGGACGACTGCGCACCTTGCGCAGCGGCGCGAAGCTCGGGCACGGAGAGTTGATGGTCGCCGAGGCGGATGAGTCCGACGGCTCGTTCCTGAAAATGAAGCCGACGATCGCGGTCGTGACGAACATCGACCGCGAGCACCTGGACCACTATCGGGATCTGTCGGCGATCCAGGACGCGTTCGTCCAATTTCTCGGCCGCCTCCCGTTCTACGGGGCGGCGATCGTCTGTTTGGACGACGCCAACGTGCGCGCGGTCCTGCCCCGGGTCGGCCGCAAGAAAATCACCTACGGACTGTCCAGCGATGCCGACGTCCAGGCGACTGACGTGGCGATCGTCGGCTTCAGCTCGAAGTTCGTGGCCCATGCCAGCGGGAAACGCCTGGGGCTGGTTGAGTTGGCGGTGCCGGGACGTCACGCCGTTTACAACAGCCTCGCCGCGATCGCGGTCGGTCTCGAGCTCGACCTTCCGTTTCGCACGATCGCCGACGCGCTGCGGCGATTCAGCGGAGTCGATCGGCGATTGCAACTCCGGGGAACAGCCGGTGGCGCGCGCGTGATCGACGATTACGGTCACCATCCGACCGAGGTCATCGCCACGCTGGCCGCGATCCGCGAAGCCTTCGGTGCACGGACGACCGTCGTTTTCCAGCCGCACCGCTACAGCCGGACCCGGGCGTTGCTCGAAGAGTTCGGTGGCGCATTTTTCCTGGCCGACCGGGTTCTGGTGACCGACATCTACGGTGCCGGTGAACGCCCGGACCCCGAGATCGGCGGACCGACCGTCGTCGACGCGCTCATTCGCCACGGCCATCCGGCTGCCGAGTATGCACCCGATCTGGACGAGATCCCGCGCCGACTTCTCGACGAGCTTCGCCCCGGCGAAGTCGTGGTCACGCTCGGCGCGGGTGACGTTTGGCGCGTCGGGGAGGCCTTGATTCGCCTCGCCGCGCCGCAGCGAGCACCGAAAAGGAAACGCGCGTGATCCGTCGATTCAATCCGCTGCTGGCCAACCCGGACCGGGATTACTGGCGTAGCGCGGGCAACTGGCGCGTGCGCAAGGCTCGGCTGTGGAAGCGCGTCGCACGCTGGTCGGCCACGATAGCCCTACATGCCGCGGTGGGCGGGGTTCTGGTCTATGCGGGGCTCGTCGCGTTGCGAGGGCTCTCGACGACCACCGAATTCGCGATGACGCGTGTCGAGGTCCAGGGTGCGGCCTACATCTCAGCCGAATCGGTCCGACTGCGGCTGGCGTCATGGTTCGGCCGCAATCTCGCGGAGATCGACCTCGACCGGATCGCCGCCGAGGTCGAGCAGGATCGGTGGATTCGCCAAGCCGCGGTCAAACGACTTTTTCCCAACGCGCTGCGTGTGTCGATCGTCGAGCGTCGGCCGGCCGCGCTGGCCCTGATCGACGGGCAGCCACAGATCGTCGATTCCACGGGCTACGTGATCGGCCCCATGGAATCGGATCCCGTGTTCGATCTACCCATGCTCGTCGGATTCGACGGGCTTCGCGGAGAGCAACTCGATCAAGCACTGGCACGAGGCGTCGCCGCGGTCGATCGGCTCGGCGCAGTCGACGGAAACTGGCTGTCGCAGATCTCGGAGGTCGACCTGTCCTCGTCCGGAGCGTTGGGCTTGCGGCTGGTCGAGCCGGGACCGCGGCTGCTGCTCGATCCGGAGCGGGTCGAGCGCAACCTGTCGGCTTGGCTCGCTTTGCGACGCGAGATTCAAGGACGCATCGGACCGATCACTCAAGTAGACCTCCGTTGGCGTGACCGGATTACGGTCCTCCCGGCAGTCCCCCTCCCCGAACTGGAAAGCAGGTGAAAGATGGCTCGAACGGAACGCTACATCGTCGGACTCGATATCGGCACCTGGAAGATCGCCTGCGTGATCGCGCAACCGCGACCCGGCGGCGGCTTGGTAGTCACCGGAATCGGCGAAGCGCCCTCGCGCGGACTGCGGAAGGGCATCGTCGTTAACCCGGATGCGACGATCGAGGCGATCAAGACCGCGATCGACTGCGCTGAAACGATGGCCGGGCTGGAGGTCAACTCGGCCACCATCGGCATCGCCGGCGGTCACATGCGCTCGTTCAACAGCCGCGGTGTGGTCGCCGTCTCCGGAAAGGACAGAACGGTGACCGCGGGCGACATCGAGCGGGTGCTCGATGCGGGTGCTCGATGCGGCGCGTGCGGTGAGTATCCCCCAGGACCGCGAGATTCTCCATGTGCTGACCCAGGAGTTCGTCCTCGACGGTCAGCGCGGGATCGCATCGCCTAAGGGCATGATCGGTCAGCACCTCGAGGCGAACGTGCACATCGTCACGGGCTCGTCGGCCTCGCTCCAGAACATCGTCACCTGCGTCAACCGCGCCGGCATCGAGGTGCGTGCCATGGTACTCGAGCAACTCGCAGTCGCCGAAGCGGTCTTGACCCAGGACGAGAAGGACCTCGGCGTCGCGCTGGTCGACATCGGCGGCGGAACGACAAGCCTGGCGATCTTCGAGAAGGGCTCGATCTGGCACACCGCGGTGTTGCCGGTGGGCGGCGAACACTTTACGAGCGACCTGGCGGTCGGCCTCCGCACGCCGATGCCGGATGCCGAGCGCTTGAAGAAGACCCACGGCTGCGCGCTTGCCGGGATGATCGTCGAAGACAACCCGATCGAGGTCGCCTCCGTCGGCGGACGCAAGGCCCGGTTACTGTCGCATCAAGTCTTGGCCGAGATCCTCCAGCCGCGGGCCGAGGAGATTCTCACGCTCGCCTTCCAGGAGATCCGTCGCGCCGGCTTCGACAAGCACCTGAATGCCGGGGCGGTGCTCACCGGCGGCGGCAGCCTCCTTCCGGGAATGATCGAAGTGACCGAGCAAATATTCGACGTCCCCGTGCGTCAGGGAACGATCACCGCCGACGGGACGACGGAGAGCCCGGGCGTCCACCATTCGGCCGCTTACGGGTTGGCGCTCCACGGAGTGAAGCATTCGCCGGGGCGTGAGAGCCCTCGGGGGGCCACGCGGGGTCCGTTCAAGAAAGTCACGCGTCAATTTATGGACTGGTTTCGAAGAGATTCATCGAGCAGGCCGGTGCAGCCGGAGAAAGGGATTCAAGGATGATCACGATGGACGACAAATTCCCCAGACACCGGTCGACCGGGCTGCGAATGGAGGATTCGCAACCCGGCTCCGCCAGCATCAGGGTCTTCGGTGTCGGAGGCGGGGGCGGCAACGCCGTCAACCGCATGATTCAGGCCAAGCTCGAGGGAGTGCAGTTCGTTGCTGCGAACACCGACTGTCAAGCGCTGCGCTCGAATCGCGCACCGCTCAAGGTGCAGCTCGGCGCCAAGTTGACCAAGGGCTTGGGCGCTGGCGCGAACCCGGAAGTCGGCCGGAGTGCCGCACTGGAGGACACGGAGAAGATCCTCGAGGTACTGACCGGCGCCGACATGGTTTTCGTCACGACCGGCCTGGGCGGTGGCACCGGAACCGGCGCCGCGCCGATCATCGCAAACCACGCCCGGGAGATGGGCGCCCTCGTCGTCGCAGTCGTGACCATGCCCTTCAGCTTCGAGGGTCGGCGGCGGCGGGCCCTGGCCGAGGAAGGGTTGTCCGCGCTGCGGCAGGTAGTCGACACGGTGATCACGATCCCCAACGACAAGTTGTTGCACACGGTCGGCCGGGACACGCCGATGGGCCTGGCGTTCCAGATGGCCGACGACATCCTGCGCCAGGCGGTGCAGGGTATCTCGGACCTGATCACGGTTCCCGGTGAGATCAATCTCGACTTCGCCGACGTCAAAACCGTGATGTCGGGCATGGGCATGGCGGTCATGGGCACCGGTATCGCCGAGGGCGAGCATCGAGCGGTCGAAGCCGCGCAGCGCGCGATCTCCTCGCCGTTGCTCGAAGACGCCTCGATCCACGGAGCGCGCGGCGTGCTGATCAACATCACCGGCGGCGAGGACATGACGCTGCATGAAATCTCCGAGGCGGCGCAAATCATCCAGGAGGCGGCCGACCCGGACGCCAACATTATCTTTGGCGCCGTGATCGACCGCGAGCGCACGAACTCGGTCAAGGTCACGGTGATCGCAACCGGCTTCTCGCGTGAGCACCTGCGCTCGTCCCTGCAGCAAACCGCGAGCGCCCCGGTGCCACCGATCGTCAGCCAGCGCCTCGACGAGATCGCCGCCCAGGAACCGACGTCGCGCCAGCCGAGATTCATGCGCCACACCCCGTCGCTGGAGTTCGACGTGAACGACGAGGGGTTCACGCCGAACCTCGGCAAGATGAAGGACGACCTGGATGTGCCAGCTTTTTTGCGGAGGCAGATGGACTGAGCGCTTCGCGGTACTATCTGACGCATGGAAGGAGCAACCAAGGAACGTCGGCGGATCTTGGTCATCGACGACGACCCGGAGACGGCACGCTGCGTCCGAAGCTGGTACAGCGGCCGCGCGGTCGAGGTGAACTCGGCCTTGGACGGTAGCAGCGGCCTCGCCGCGCTGGCGACTCAGCGTCCCGACATCGTTCTGCTCGATCTGCGCATGCCCGGCCTCGACGGCATCACCGTGGCTCAGCGCCTGCGCGAGGACCCCGCCGCACGCAGCATCCCGGTGATCCTGCTCACCGCTTGCCGCGACGTCGAATCCAAGGTTTCGGCCTTCGCCGCCGGTGTCGACGATTACGTAACCAAGCCCTTCGAGTTCGCCGAGGTCGACGCGCGCATCGAGACAATGCTGCGCAAGCGCGATCGCATGCTGGGACTCGAATCGCAAGTGGTCGATCTGAACTCGAGCAAGCAGCAGCTCGAAACGTTGCTGACCCTCGACGAGAAGACTGGCCTGGCGAATTTTAGAGAATTCCAGCGCCGCCTATCGGACGAATGGCGCCGGTCGGAGCGCTACGGTGCGCCGCTGTCGCTCGTGTTTCTCGACCTCGATCATTTCAAGCAGGTCAACGATCGACTGGGGCATCTGGCCGGTGATCGTGTCCTGCGCGAGTTCGCGATGCTCGTTACCGGCGGCGCCCGCACGAGCGACCTTTCCGCCCGTTACGGCGGCGAGGAGTTCGCGATGGTCCTGCCGCACACGGATGGTTCAATGGCGATGCGGGTCGCCGAGCGCGTGCTATGCGCGGTACGTGAGTTCGTATTTTGCGAAGACGAGGCCCCGACACGGTTGACCGTTTCGGCCGGTGTCGCAACGTATCCGACAACGCTGGGAGTCGATTCCGTCGAAGCCTTGATCCGCGCGGCGGACCGCGCGCTCTATGAAGCCAAGGATCGCGGACGGGACCAGGTAGTCGAGGGAGCCCCGAGCACCGCCAGGTAATCCACGTCGTCGTCTTTCAGGTCGAGATTCTTCGCGATCCACTGCTGGCTCGCTTTGGGCCCGTCTAGCATTCCGGCTCAGAACGCGACCTGTGCTGCGAGCACCAACTGTTTGTAGTCCTCCTCTGGCAGTCCGGCGATCGTCCGGCCGGGCTCGTTGATGTCGTAGTAGTCCAGCTTGAAGTTGAGGTTTTTACCCTTGGGCAGGTAGTGGAATCCGACAGTCCACTGACTGAGCGTGTCGCCCGGGGCGTCGTCGTTCTGATCGAACCGCTCGAAGCGCGTAGCAAAGCGGAACTGCTTGTGCAGGGTGTACAAGAGAGAGGTGTAGTAGCCATCGCGGTGCTTGTCGGGCCCGGTCAGTTGCCCGTCGTCGGCGGCCAGATATTCGAAGCGGAAGCCGAGGGGGACGCTCTCGGGACCGTCGTAACGGACGTGTCCGCCCACCCGTTCGCGGGCTTTGCGGCGGGCCACGGTGGTTCCCGTACTGTCGGTGACGGTCTCGCCGGCGCTCGTGCCGCCGGACAGGCCCACGATGAGTCCCGGGACCGGCTTGAAGTCTAAGCGCACGGCGCTGAACAGGGTGTCGTTCGAGTCGTCGTTGGTGTTGGCCAGCGTCGCGTTGGTGAACGAGGCCCACAGCCCGAACTTCTTCCCGAACTCGCCCTTGTAGAACAGACCGAGTTCGCGCTTGTCCGACAGCTGCCGAGTGATCCTGGCGCGCTCGGAGAAGTCCAAGTCGGAGGACGAGTGCACGCCTTCTTCGGTCACCACGATCTTTTTCTGGCCCATGGCGAACTCATGATGCGCGACGCCCAGGTAGGTCACAGCCAGGTCCTGCAGGATCTTGGAATCGGTGAGCACGACGCCGGATGTGGAGAACGTCTGGGTTTTCGCCGGGTCGACCATGACTTCGAAACCCCAGTCGGCGGCGATCTTGCCGTACAGCTTGAGTTCGGCGCGGCGGATGCGGAACGTATTCGAGCCGTTGGTATTGCCCAGCCAGTTCCCGCCGGAGCCCGCGAGGGCTCCGACGGGCGAATCGTCGGCCACATACCAGGCCTGTAACAGCGCGCCGATCTTCAACTCGCCTTCGCCGATCTTGAGCGCGGTCGGGACGGTCGGCGGGGCCGGCTTGGGCGTCGGGCGGTCATAGCCCGGCAGCCCGTGCTTGAACAAGTAGAGGTCGACGACCGTCTCGTTCTCGGCGACGATCGTCATGCCATTGACCCCCTCGCCGATCAGGGTGATCGCGGTGCCCATGTCGTGCGACTGCTGCCAGAGGCGGTAGCGCTCCGGGGTGTTGAACACGTAGACCCGGCCGTCTTTTTCGATTTCCTGATAGTAGAGTCGATCCACTTGCGCGTTCGCGGCCGACGTGGCCCCGAACACGATCAGAACGGCCACGAGGCCGACGAGCAACTTCGTCCACGTTTCTAGAAACACCGTTGTCGCTCCTCCCTGTCCAAATGAGCCGGCGAAACTACCAGTGACGGAGTAGCACCTTGACGTCGCGGAGCGTGATGGAGATCGGCGAATCCGGAGTCTGCGACCCCGGATCATCGCCGAGCTCGCCGAAACCGCTAATGAAGCCCGGGTAAATTCGACAGGCGACCTTGGCCCGCAATCCCTGCACAACGCCCGAGGATGAGCCGACGCCGATCAGCCCGAACGTGCCGCTATTGCCTCCGACGACGGTGCCCGGATAGCGCGCGCGGATCGATACCGGCGTGCCAAACTCAAAGGAGTCCCCCGGCGCGAACTGCCAGCCCGCCTGGCACAGGACTCCGGCGCTTTCTCCGTCGGTCTGCACGCGAATCCCGATCCAGGTGAATTGCGAGGTGTCGAACGATTGTGACTCCCAGACGGTAGGGTCTTCACCGCCGTTGAGCGTGACCGGCCGGTCGAGCAGGTCCACGATCTTGTTCGTAATCGACTTCCCGGAGTTCGCGGTGGTCGCTGCGGCCGAGCCGGGCAGGTCTCCCGGCTCGGGATGCGCAGTTGCGCTCCGGCCGGTCACGGGGAGCCGCTCCTCGCCGACGGCCGGGAGCCCGGTCATGAAACAGCACGCCATCAGGCCGATCGCGAAGCCTCTCATTTTCCGCATCACCGCACCTCCTGTCGGATTTCTCGAATTAGCGCTCCGGCTCGAAGCCGCCGGGTGCGTGCCCGATTGTACGCGAATCGGAGCAAATTTCGTCACGGAAAGTCGACAACCGCTGCGAGCCCGCGACGGCCCCTGGCTCGACCGTTCGCCCTCGGGCGAGGGAGCTAGCCCGGTTGCACTGCCGCGATGATCCGCCGCAGTTCCGGCGACGACCGCAGAGCTTCGAGGTCGTCGTCCTCGCGCAGCAAGTCGAGATTGCGGAATTCCTTCTCCGGAAGTTGGCCCAGGAGTTCAAGCGCGGCCGGGAGATTTCCTTCGATCGCGCGCAGGCAGGCCAGGTTGTAGATCGGGACCCACGAGTCCGGGCGCAGGCGAGAGGCCTGCCGGAACAACTCCGCCGCCCCCGTCAGGTCTCCCGTGCGGCGCGCTGCGTTCCCCGCCTGGACGACGGCGGAAAAATCGGACGGGATGATGTCGATCGTTTTCTGGTAATTGATGAGAGCTTGGTCCCAATCACCTCGTTCGTAGTAGAGGTCACCTAGCCGTCGGTAGACGCGTGGGAAGCCCGGGTCGCTCGCAATCGCCTTTTCGTACCAATCCTGCGCTTCGGCCTCCTTCCCATGGAAGGCGGCGATGAACCCAAGGCTGCTCATCGCCTCGACGAAGCCCGGGGTGATCGCGAGCGCCTGGCGATAGTTGCGCTCGGCCCCGGCGAAGTCCTCGTTCGCCAGAGCGATGGCGCCCAACATCGCGTAAACCCTCGCTTGCTTGGGGTCGAGCGCCAGGGACCGCAGGTAGAAGTCGTGGGCGCCGAGCCGGTCGTTCTGCTGGAACCGACACAGGGCCAAGATGTTCATGGCCGAGAGGTTGGCCGGTGTGACCTCGATGATCTCGCGGAGCAGCCGTTCCGCCTCTTGCCATTTTTTCGCTTGCGCGAGGTGGCGCGCCTCTTCGAGCTTCCCGTAGAGGACGATCCCGTCCTTCGGATCGATCCCCGCCATCGCCTGGCGCATCGACGCCGGCGCGAGATAGCCCAGACTCTGGAGGTTCTCCAGAGTTTCTTCGTCCATCGGACTCGCCTGCGCGCCAAGCGCGATCTCCTCGCTCTCGGCGAGCAGGCGCGATAGCTCCCGGTCGAGTTCGTTGGCTCGCAACGTCTCCTGCGGGTAGAGGTTGTGCAACTCTCCCGGATCCTGTTCGAGGTCATACAGCTCCGGGCGCGGCGCCCGGATCCACTTGGCCCCGCCGCTGCGCAGGGCATAGAGCGGTGCCATGCCGAAGCCCACCTCGGCCAGGAGCGACTCGGCGTATTGCGGAAGTTCCGGCGGCGGCGTCTTCCCTTGAAAGGCTCTCAACAAATCGGTGCCCTGCGTCGCGTCGCGCCCCGGCAGCCCCAAGACAGAAAGGACGGTGGGGACGATGTCCACCGAGCGGACCGGCCCCGCGTAGACGGTGCCCGCCCGAAACAAGCCCGGGCTACGCAAGATCAGCGGCACGCGGAGCGTGGCGTCATAGACGAAGACCGCGTGGGTCTTCTCGCCATGTTCACCCAGGCTCTCACCATGATCGGCGGTGAGAATCACCAGGGTGTCGTCGAGAACTCCGAGACGCTCCAACTCGTCGAGGACGCGCCCGACTCCCTTGTCGACGCCGGCGATCTCGCCGTCATAAGGGGTGGGACACCGCAGCCGATCCTCGGCAAGCGGCTCATAGGGCTGGTGCGGATCGAAGAAGTGGGTCCAGACAAAGAACGGCTTGCGCGGGGTCGCCTCGCTCCAGGTTTTCAGCCAGCCGGCCACGCGCTCCGCCGTTTTCGCCGCTCGGCGGTCGCGAATCATGAACAGGCGCGGCGCATCCTCGGCCCAGAGGTCGTCGTCGTAACTGTCGAACCCCTGGGCCAGGTTGTACCGTCGGTTGAGCACGATTGCGGAGACCGCAGCGTGGGTGCTGTAGCCGGCCTGCCCAAGCCGCTCGGCCAGGGTCACCGCGTCGTCACCCAGGACGTAGGAGCCGTTGTCGCGAACACCGTGGGCCGGCGGGAACAGCCCGGTGAGGATCGAAGAGTGCGACGGCAACGTGATCGGCGCCACCGAGACGGCCTGAGTGGCACGGACTCCCTCGTTCGCCAACCGGTCGATCCGCGGCGTTCGGGCGAGTGTATAGCCGTAACACCCCAGGCGATCGGCCCGCAGGGTGTCGACCGTGATCAGCAGAACATTCGAGGGTTCGCGGTTCCAGCACCCTGAGCATCCAAAAAGTAGCACCCCGACGAACAAGACCCGTCGAGCGGCTCCGTTCCATATCGATAACTTAGGAACTTGACTATTGCTAATTCTGGAATTTACATATTCGGCCGTCATTGACTTGAAAATCCAAAACGGAGAAACAGATGCGTAGGTCGCTCATTCTTACACTAGGTTTTCTGTGGATCTCCGGGACTGTATCCGCAGACGTTTCTCTGGTCGAGCGGGTTCAGAACGGGAAGGAAAAACGGGCGGGTCGCGTCGGGACCCACTTCACTGGTGAGGAATCGCTGACGAACCCCTCCGGTCTCGAGTACTTCATCAACTCGGATATCACCTTTAGTACGACCAGCTCGGCGTCCGGCGCAGTCTCTGATGCTAGCTACAGCG
The DNA here is from genome assembly GCA_031401755.1 of Acidobacteriota bacterium. GTDB lineage: Bacteria > Acidobacteriota > Polarisedimenticolia > Polarisedimenticolales > Polarisedimenticolaceae > JANNRU01. Next base: position 33,714 of record JANNRU010000502.1, read on the forward strand.
GGCCGGTCCTCGCGACCACGAGCGAGGGCGGAACGACGAGTTCGACACTCAACGACGCTTTCGACGGTTACAACTCGCTCTGCGTCAGCCTGGTCGGTGCCACCGGCCCTTGCTCCACGGAAAGCGACTCCTACACGATCTACAACAACAATGGCGCCGGCAGCCTCGACGAGAGTTGCGAGAACCGTCAGCTCGTTCTCAACTCGCAGGCGATCGGCGGCCTGAGCGTGCAGCGCAAGGTATTCGTAGCGGCCAACGATGAGTTCATCCGCTGGCTGAACATCGTCACCAACACCAGCAAATCCAGCGTTTCGGTCAGCCTGATCACCGCGAACAACCTGGGCTCGGACAGCGCAACGGTCCTTGTCAGCAGTAGCGACGGCGATGCCTCGGCAGAGCTGACCGACACCTGGATCAGCACCTTCCAGAACTACTCCGGCGTGACCTCGCCCGACGTGCGCCTGGGCCATGTGTTGCAGGGAACGGGCGCCGCGAGTCCGCTCGTCAACCTCACTGTCGTCAACGGCGACGACAGTCCCTACTGGGCCTACACGTTCGCCCTGGCTCCCGGCGAGACGAAGATCATCATGAATTTCGCCACGGGCCAGCCCTCCAAAGCTGAAGCCAACGCCAAGGCCGCCGAGCTCGCGCTCCTTCCCCCTTCTGCCCTGCAATGCATCAGCCCCACCGAACAGCAGCAGATCGTCAACTTCCGGGCGACGTTGCCGGCAGCGCAGATTTTCTCGACGTCGAATAACGAGTTCGCGAGCGGCGTCTCCGTGGCACAGGAAGGTGTTTACGGCACCGATCTCGAGGGGTCCGAGATCGAGTTGATCGCCGCGTTCCTGCCGCCGGCAGTGGGTCTCGATGCCGTGGAGTTACTCGACGACGGCAGGATCGCATTCAGCACGGCGTCGAACAGCACTGTCGATGGCGAGTTTCTGCGCCACGAGCGAGCGTACATCTATGATCCGTCCGAAGACTCGATCCTGCCGGCCTTCTCTTGGGGCCGACACCGCATCGCCAGCCTCGATGCCTTGGCCGTGCTGCCCGACGGCAGCTGGGCCTTTTCGACCAGCAGCAACCAGCTGGCCGGCAACCTTTATTTGAGGCATCAGAACGCCTACCGCTATGACCCGAAGATGGGGATCTCGCTCCTGTTCAACGGTCAGGCGATCGGGCTCACGAGTCTCGATGCGTTCGACTGGCTACCGGGCGACGTGCCGGTGTTCTCGACGGGGTCCGCGCAATTCTTGAAGCGCCCCGCGGGTCTCCAATTGAAGCCCCAGAACGCGTACCAGCGGGATCCTGCCACGGGGCATGTTTCGCTGATCTTCGACGGCCAGGCCCTGGGCCTCCGCACGCTCGATGCCGTCTCGCTGGCGTCGCAGATCAAACACTGAGGGATCGCTAGTCCGCGCCCACTTGGAAGCAGTCGGCGTTCGAGTCCATCGGCATGCCAGGAATGCCTCGACTCGTTCGCCGGCTTCTCCGAGTCCGAAGCCGGGACTCCCGTAGTTTCCGAAGACTCGAACGACAGCTTCACAGCCCCAAGTCTCCGTGAGTCGGCGATCCACCCCAGAATCCGCCAGTGGCCACCGTTTTCCAACCCTGGCAGGTCCTGCTCGCCGCAATGGCCGGGCTGGATCCACCGCGACCAGCAAGTCGCAAACGATTAAATTCAACGCCGGCTGGCTGTCGATCAAATCGGAGTTTCTCGACCAGATGCTTTTCTTCGGCGAGGTAGAGCGTCCCGCGCCGAATCCTCACGATTCATCCAGATCGTGACAACATGTTTTCTCCGCGACCTGCCTGCGGTGGGTGTTCCGCCGCAGGCAGGTCTCACTTCAAAGCCGACTCACGGGCACTCTGCGGGTGGATTCGCATCGCTGCGGCATGCATTGTTGCAGCACTCGTGATATCCCGCAGGACAGGTGCCTCCGGGAGGATCTACCGGATCGCCCGGTCTACCCGGGTTCCCAGGTGCGGGTGGCGGATTTTGATTGCAGAGGCATTCGTTGCAACCCCCACACCAACCGCCACCTCCGGAGTAAAGTACGCCGTTCGTCCCACACGACACTCCGCAATGACCATGGCAGTCCGTTGTGGCGGCGGCGCCCGCAGTGACGATGATTTCAGTCGACCCTGATCGCCAGTCAGCTCAAGGCTCCGGATTGGCACGGCGTGATCGGTGATCCGAACCCAGCCGACGCCCTGTGCGACCGACTGCTCTACGACGCTCCCCGCATCGACTTGAAGGGTCCGTCGGGACGGCGCACGAAGACATCTTCACCAGAAGGCGCTGCACCGACTTCGCGGAACACCCCAAAGCCGCAGCAGCAGGCTGGTGCGTCTCACCGGACCGCACTCGGCGCTGTAGCTCCAGCCGCTCAGCACATTTCAATCGGTACCCAGCACCTGATCCCTGGCCCATCTTGTCACCTCCGCAGGACGATCTTGATCATGCTTAATCGCCACGAGCGGTGCGCGGACCACTTGAGAACTCCGGGGTAGCTTCACCGACCGCTCCCGAACCTCTGGTGAGTATCTACTTGGTCTTGCCATAGAACCCATCCTCTAAAACAATGGGCTCCCGGCAAGCCCGGGGCGGTTCACGGCAAGACGGGGAGCTGCATCGCGTAGTAGCATGCGCACGACGCAAGCGGCGCAGAGGCGCGTCGTCTGTGATTCCGGGAAGCGACGCGGGATTTTCGAGCGTGAGACGGTCGTATTCGTTCGTGCCGAAGCCGCCAAGCCGTTCTTGAGGTCCTCGCGGCGCGGTCCCCAGGAGAATCTGTCGTGAGTTTTAGAAAATCGTGGATGGTCTTGGCCGTCGTGACTCTCTTGTTGTTCGCGAGCACCGCTCGCGCACAGCGCGCGGTTTCGGTGGATAGCTTTGGCTGCAACGGCACCGACCAATTGGACGACACGGCTTGCTGGCAGGCCGCACTGAACGCGGCCAAGGCGTCGTCCGGGTACCCGTACTACGGCGTGGTCCAGGCGCACCAAAGTGGCCACTACTTCATCTCGGACACGCTCTTGCTGAACAGCGTTCTCGGCGGCGAGATCGACGGCAACGGCTGTGTCCTCCACTGGAGGCGAGCGGCGCCTGCGGATCGGCCGTTGTTCCTACTCGAGGACACGAGCCAAGTCAAGTTTCGCAATCTGAAAATCGTGTCGGATAACACCAATCCGCTGCACACAGCCTTCGAGTTCACGAACAACCCGACAAATCCCGGGTACCCCAACAACGTCGCCCCGATCGCGAATTTGATCGAGCACGTCCAGGTTGACGGAACGAATCTCGGAGGGCTGGATTACGGTGTGCGATTCAGCACGCGGTACTGTGGAAATGGTGGCACGAACGGCAGCCCATGCGACCAAAATAACGACCAATCGACGATCATGAACTCGACGTTCGCGAACGTGACGCGCGCCGCGATCTCGATCGAGCACGCGCAATCGCATCATCACCGGTTCTACGCCGTCAACGCAACCGCCGCTGGCGGCAACGAGACCATTTGCACCGACGAATCGGACTTCGATCCCTCCGGTTGCGTCTACGGCGCGTCGTTCGTTCGCCTCAAGGGGGGCGGTTTCCATTCGATCGGTGGTTTCCGCGCAGGCTTCAAGCGGGCCGAGTATTACCTCGCGAGCATCTACACGCCGGTGACGATCATCGACAGCAACAGCGAAGGATCGTCGCACATGATCCTCTCCCCCGTGGGGAACGCCTGGCACCCGATGCCCGTGAACGTCATAGGCGGCCGCTTCGCCATCGACGGGCTCGCGGCGAACGGACGCATCGTCGAGTGGTACCGCCAAGGGCCCCTCACGATTCGCGGGCTATCGGTCGATGGTACGCCGACGGGTGCCAACCCGGTCTTCTACTTCAACCCGCCTCCCCCGGCGCCCGGCGCGCCGTTCAACGACGCGTCATTCGAGTTGTCCTCGCTGTCGATGTACGTGCCCGGAGCCACCGGGTGGGATCCGATCGTGCTGTCCCCGACGGCGCGTCTCGAAGCCGCGGGCAACATGTGTCTCG
>JANNRU010000503.1:0-1708 GCA_031401755.1 Acidobacteriota bacterium
CGACCGAACTTCCTTCAGAGGCGAACTCCCCCATGAGGCAGATCGTGCTCACCGGGCCTCCAGCCGCCGAGGTTCTCTGGAGTAGGCCCCGCGACGCGAATGCCAGCGAGCGCCCATCGGTCGACCAGGCCGGCCCAGTTCCCGCCTCGGTGCCGGGCAGCGCTCGGGATTGCCCGGTGGTGATGTCGTAGATCCAGATCTGCCCGTCACGTTCCTGTACCGCCGAGAACGCGATGAACCTACCGTTGGGTGACACCGCAGGTTGGAAAACTGACTTGACATCGGAGGGTAGCGACAAGACAAACTGAACTCGAGATGGCGGCGGAGCGGGCGCCTCGGTTCCGCGGCGCGCCAACCAGCCGGCAAGCAAACCGGTCGCGAGGGCGATGAGGCCGATCACGATGGAGATGCGTGGCGACGTGCTCAAAAGCGGCGCGGACTCTGGCACAGCGACGCCGCTCTCGCTCCCCGAGTACGCTTCGAGCGAAATCGCGAGATCCCGCGCCGACTGGAATCTCTCCTCCGCTCGCTTCTCGAGACAGCGTCGTACCAGTCGGTCTAACGACAGCGGCACCGCACGGCCCGAGCCGCTCAATTCCGCGACGTCTTCTTTCAAGATCGCGGCCATCGTTTCCGCCGCGGTGTCGCCGTGAAACGCCCGTCGACCGGTCAGCATCTCGTACAGCACCACGCCGAGCGCGAAGATGTCAGTTCGGTGATCGACGCGCAGGCCTTTAACCTGCTCCGGCGACATGTACCCGGCCGTGCCGAGCACGGTGCCTGGATCAGTGTGGCTCGTCTTCGTCGGCGACTTCGTGTCGCTGCCTTCGTCTGGCGTGGGTCGATGCGCGGCCAGACCGAAATCGAGGATCTTCACGCGACCGTCCGCGGTCACGAAGACGTTGTCGGGCTTAAGGTCGCGGTGCACGATTCCCTTCTCGTGCGCGGAGGCGAGGCCAAGGGCAATCTGGACTCCGTACTCGACCGCCTTCCTCACCGGCAATGCTCCCGACGAGAGTGCCTGTCGAAGAGTTTCACCCTCCAGAAGCTCCATCACCGCGTACGCGATCGAGCCTTCCTTTCCGAAGTCGAAGATCGCGACCAGGTTTGGGTGGGAGAGGGCCGCGATGGTCTTCGCTTCCCGTTCGAATCGCGCGAGCGCGTCGGCGTCACCGGCAACGCGCTCGGGAAGGACCTTAATCGCGACGTCGCGCTCGAGCTTCAGGTCACGGGCCCGATACACCTCGCCCATCCCGCCGGCCCCGAGGGGCGAGACAATCTCGTAGCCTCCAAGACGCTGACCGGTTGTGAGGCTCATTCGTGGCGGAATTGTACGCCTGACCTTGAACGCCCGCTCCGCGACCACGTGTGCCGGTACGGGGCAAAGTGTATGCTTGCCGTATGGAATCCGCTTCGGTTCTCGAGAGAAAGGCGTTCTTCGTCGAACCGAAGGCCCTCAAGAACGCTCGACGAATTCTGCGCGCCCGATCCGACGGCGAGACCGTCCGCCTGGCCCTCGCGCGGGTTAAGGAGATCGAGGAGTCCTGGAAGCCCCTCCTCAAGCTCGCAGGCGCGGCCAAGGGCGAGAGCTTCAAAGAGACGTAAAGGTCAACACGTTTGGCGCGCTACGCCATCCTCGATACGAATGTAGTCATTCGCCACCTCAAGGGTCAGTTGCCTCATGGCCTGGACGAGTTCGCTCGGCGCT
>JANNRU010000504.1:0-3062 GCA_031401755.1 Acidobacteriota bacterium
TCTTTCTTCCCAGCGCAATCACGCCGACCGCGGGACGACTGTTCACACTGGCCCAGGGACAACTGCAGGTCGACCTTCCGGAAGGATTCGGCGTACCCTTGCTGTCCGATCAGACCGTGCAGTTCGCCGCCCAGGTGCTCAACCTGAACGAGGTCCACGCCAAGCTCGGCGTGCGTCAACGGATCCGCATCGACTTCGTGCGTGACAGCGAACTGACCAAGTCTTGGATTCCGCTGATTCCGCGCGCGATCTTCGGCGTCAAGCTCGTCGACGGCCGCGATGGCTACTTCGGCATTCCGAGCGCTGATGTCGATCCGGGGCTGCAGGGCGAGGGCTGTCAGGTCGGCGTCGATGTCAAGACCGAGTTGCCCTCGCTGGTCCCCGACGGCCAGGGCCGCATGTTCACGGGCCACTGGGTCGTCAAGCCTGGGCGCGAAGTCAATCACACGCCCGTGACCAAGCTCCTCGGACTACCCTACGACACGACCTTGCACTACGTCGCCGTTCATCTACACCCGTTCGCCGAGTGGATCGAGTTGCGCGACGTAACGGCCAAGAAATCGGTCTGGCGTGCGAACGCGCGGCAGGTTCAGGGGCGTGTAGGGCTGGCCGATGTCGAATCGTTTTCCGATCTCAAGGGCGTGAAGATCTACAAGGATCACGAGTACTCGCTCGTCAGTTCCTACCACAATACGACGAACGAGAACCAGGACGCGATGGCGACGATGTTCCTGTACCTTGCGGCGAAAGACCTCGACCTCTCCAAATTCCGCTGACGGTCACGCGGGTCTCAACGGTGGGCCAGAACGCGGGCGGCGGTGCGGGAGAATTCGAGATCATTGCCGCGCTCCGCGTCCTCGCCGGTTCTCCCAGGAGCGATTTGCGCGTCGGCAGTGGCGACGACGCCGCCGTGATCGATCTCGGACTCGGCCGCTTGCTGCTGCTGAGTTGCGACGCCCAGGTAGAAGGGGTGCACTTCGTCACCGCGCGGATCGAACCTGATCGGCTCGGTCGACGGGCCGCGGCCGGAGCCCTGAGCGACATCGCGGCGATGGGTGGTCATGCGACTCACGGATTGGTTTCGATCATCGCGCCGCAACGGATGGCAGCCACCGTGATCGAGGCCGTTCAGCGCGGGATTGCCGCCGAGATGACGCGTTGGGGGGCGGCCATCGTCGGGGGCAACCTCTGCCGCGGCCCTGCGTTGTCGATCGAGTTGAGCGTGCTCGGCGAAGTGCGATCGACCGATCTACTCACCCGCGCCGGAGCACGCGAGGGGGATCGGCTGCTCGTCAGCGGGCGACTCGGGGCCGCCGCCGCAGGCCTGCGCCTGGCGTCCGATGCCGGACTCGTCGTCTCGACTGCCGCACGGGCCGAGGCGGTCGCGGCCCACGAGCGGCCGGCGCCCCGCCTCGATGTGGCCCGCGCGATCGTCCGCGCCGGCGGCGCTACAGCCGCAATCGACCTCAGCGACGGCCTCGCCGCCGATCTCGGCCACCTGCTCACGGCGAGTGGTGTCGGAGCGTGGATCGACGCGGGCCGGCTGCCCATCGCGGGATCGACGATCGAAGTCGCGCAGGCTCTTGGAATCGATCCGCTCGATCTCGCCCTCCACGGCGGTGAGGATTACGAGTTGCTGCTCACCGCGCCCGCGGAGAGCGTTGCGGCGCTGTGTGCCGCCGTGGCCGGAGGCAGCGACGTGGAACTCACCGAGATCGGCGAGGTTCGCGCGCGGGGAGCGGGGATTCGGCTAGGGCTGACCGATGGCGAGCGAGCTCTCGACCCGATCGGGTACCGACACTTCTGAAACCGGCCTGCAGTGCGCTAGCATGGAATTTCGATGCAGGGCCCTGCAACTGGAGGACCGAGCGTGCTAATCAACCCCGGGACCAAGGCACTCAACGCTCATCGTCGGCTGAACGACGGCGATGCCAACCTCGATCCGCGAAGAATCGAGACGAACGAGGTGCGGCAACGGACCCTCCTGACCGGTGGTCAGCGCACGGTCGTCCAGCGGACCGAAGCGCCGCAGTCGCCACGAAGATGAGCGGCACCGTTGATCCTCCGGTCCTCCCGGCTGTGGAGATCGAGCCGCATGTGCCGGCCCGGGCCAGCGTGATCTGGCTGCACGGGCTGGGCGCGGATGGGCACGATTTCGAGTCGATCGTTCCCGCGCTCGGACTTTCGCCGGAGTTTGGCGTGCGATTCGTATTTCCCCATGCGCCGCAGCGCTGCGTGACGATCAACATGGGACTCTTGATGCCGGCGTGGTTCGATATCAGGGGCCTGGACTTCGCGGAAGATATCGATACGCGCGGCATTCATGAGTCCTCCGCGCAAGTGGTCGCCTTGATCGCCCGGGAGGTCGAACGCGGCGTTCCGATCGAGCGCATCGTGCTGGCCGGCTTCTCGCAGGGCGGGACGATCGCCCTTCATGTGGCGCTCTCGGCTTCGCAGCGGATTGCGGGCGCGATCGGCCTTTCGACCTATCTGATCGATGCGGAACCTCTGGCGCGGGAGTGGACCGAGGTTGCTCGCGACCTGCCCGTTTTTCTCGGCCACGGCAGCCACGATACGCTCGTGCCTCCCGAGCTGGGCCAGCGAACGCACGAAACGCTCGATCGCCTGGGTTGTTCGACCACCTGGAAGACCTATCCAATCGAGCACCACGTGGCGCCCCAAGAGATCGCCGATCTCGGGATCTGGTTGCGCGAGCGGTTCGGTACCGAGGTGGTCTAGGCGGGGACGGGGCGCACGCGCCGTTTCATGTGGCCGTCCCGGGTCAACTCGAAGCCGCGTGATCCGAGCCAGCGCTTCAGCCAATCCGGGTCGGGGTGCCCTTCCGGGATCACGTTGTACATGTAGTTCAGTCCGCGCCCAGCCGCCTCGCGTTCGAGTTGCTCGAGGATGAAGCTCCCGACGCCGCGTTCGCGGGTTTTCGGGTCCACCGCGAGCAAGATCTCGGCGTCACCCCAAGTCGCATCCATCCAGCCGTAGCCCAGAGTCTGGCCATTTTCCTCGACGCGCCACCACTCGCCGGACACCAAGTCGCCGTCCTTCAG
>JANNRU010000505.1:0-4317 GCA_031401755.1 Acidobacteriota bacterium
GCCGGCGGTCATCCCGATCAGGACGGCCACGCTCGGGTAGGCCACCGCCGCGAACGGAAGTAGGGCGATGAAGCCCCGCGTACGACCAGATTGAAGCAAGTAAATACAAACCAGCAGCAACGGGATCGCCCAGAACTTCGAAAAAAATCCAGTCGAGTAGTCCCACTGGTCCGGAAAGAACGTAATGAACAGGAACAGCAACAGCCCAAAGCGCAGCCCGTACATCGACCGGCCGACGAGAAAAAAAAGTCAAGGCCAAGAGACCGTAGCTCAGAACCGCGAGCAGCTTACTCAGCCGGACATATTCGACGAACCAGGTGCCGACCCAGTAGATCAGATTCTGAAGCGGCGACTCGTTAAAGCTCGCGTAGCTCAGGATCAGGTCGCCGGGTCGGAACGACGACGTGTGATACGCCGCCCAATGCGGACTCTGCAGGATGTCTTCCTTGTAGATCCCGTAGTGCGTCAACGCCGGCCAATGCAAATAGGTCGCGAACGCGACCGCGGCGACAAACACGCCTAGTGTCAAGAAGACGACGCGGTTGCTATCGGAGCGATTCGCTGCTCGCTCACGCGTCGGGCCCACCGTCACCCTGTCGGGACGACCCCGCCGAAGTTGTCGCTCGGCGGCCAGAACCAGGGCACAGACACCCGAAAGCGAGAGCATTTCTCCGCCGTCTTCAAAAGTGTCGATCAGGATGCCAGCTCCGAAGAACAGCTGGCTGTAGTTGTTGTAGAGCTGATCGATTACGATGGCGCAGAACATCAACGAACCGAACGGGATCAACAGCGCCAGGCCCTTTCCGCGGTGCGTGGCCGAGGATCGCCAGAATCCGCCTAGAAGCAGCGGGACGAGGACCGTCCCGAATCCAATCCACGTGAGCACTTCGCCAAGATCTCTCCTCCGAAGCCCCCACAGCCGCGGCAGAGAGAGCTCGCTGGCCAGGAACTTCCCAATCGTCTCGTGGAGTGCCATCGCATCGTCGAGGACGACGACCAGGAACACGACACAGAACGCAGCGTAGACCGGCTCGCGCGTCGAGCGGTTCAATCGAAACAAAATCAGCACGACGAGAATGGTTTGCAGATAGTTGAACCACTCGGGGATGCCTCCGTCGGTCGTTATCAGTAATTCCTTGTGGTTGTACAGAAACGGACTGACACCCAGCTCGTCGAGCAGCCTGCCGACGCCGAAGTACCCGATGCACACCAGATCGAACATGAACAGCACGCCGACGAACAGGAGCAGCGGGCGATCAGCGCGGATCACGGCACATAGAGAGCGGAATTCGGTCCAAGCAGACGCAATCCATTCACCTATCCAAGGAATCGTCGGCATGCGTCCTCCAACAGCTACGGGATGTGCCGGAACAGTCGCGGGCCGAGCACGGTGGTCACGGCGAGTGGCAGTTGGCGCCACACCCGTGTTGCCAACAATTGGATCGCCGAGGGCTGACTGACCGAGCGGTAGCCTCGCCGAGAATTGATAATGCGAAAGTTGTAGAACACCGGGACCTCGGTGCAGCCCCATTTTTTCTTGAACTGCGCGTGGGTCGAGCCGCGCGGGCTGCGACCCATCTCGAACCGGGTCACGCCCTGGGTTGCGTATGCCTCGATTATCTTCCAGTACTGGAAGTAGTTCGAGCGCGAGGCGCGGCTCGTGGCGAGGCTGCCGATGTAGGGCGTCAGGATCGTATCCTTGAATCGAATGACGACCCCACCAGCAACCGACGCTCCCGCGTGTCGGACCTCCGAGTAACGAACCCGATTCGAGAGACGTTCCCCCATCAACTCGAAGAATTGACGGCCATGGAATGGCGTCCCGTGGGCGCGTAGCGTTCGTCTGAGCAGGTTGTAGCAGGGGTCGAAGTCGGTCTCGAGGTGGAACTCCAGGGGTTGGCCCAGCGCCTTGCGAATGTTCTGGCGAACGTTGGGCGTGAGCCGTTCCGTCCACGTCGCAGCGGATGTTTCGCCGAACTCCAGATCGAACTCAGCGAAGTCGGTGTTCGCCCGAAACGGCTCGGGCAGTTCCCGGCGGGACCGGATCTCGATGTAGTCGACGTCCAGGCGCTTGGCGACCTGTTCGGCCTGCGCCAGGAGGGTATCGCGAGCCTCGTCGGTTTCCCAGTAGAAGCCGCCGTAGCCGAAGAACGGCGACGTGACCAGCATCTTACCCATGAGTGACGAACGAACGTGGTAGAGCGATAGAGCCCCGACCGCGCGCCCAGCGTCCAGACAGATGTAGGCATGACTCTGAAAGCCGTAGAGTTCCTGGAACAGCAGGCGCCATTCGGCGAGATCCGAAGCGTGAGAGTCTGCCCGCGAATGCAGGTACTCCCGCCAGCGGTCAAAGTCGCCTCGATCGTCGAAACGGATGGGAGCTATGGCGAGCATCGCGCAATCGTCAAGCGCTAGGACCCGGCTTGCTCCCGCTGACGGGCGACCAGGAACTCCTGGATCTCCCGGATCATCTGGTCCAGCTGAAACCTCGGCGTGTAGCCGATGTACGCACGAATCTTGCTCAGATCCGGTACGCGTCGGCTCATGTCCTCGAAGCCGACCTCGTAAGCCTCGGAATAGGGAATCTTGACGATCTCCGACCGGCTTCCAGTAATCGCCTTGACCCGCTCGGCCAGCGCCAGGATCGTGATTTCTTGATCGTTGCCGAGGTTGAAGACCTGTCCCGCCACATCGCTCCGCTCCGCGAGCACCACGAGCGCGTCGACGACGTCGAGGACGTGACAGAAGCAACGCGACTGGGTCCCGTCTCCGTAGACGGTGATCGGCTGATCGCGAATTGCCGCCCCGACGAACCGCGGCACCACCATCCCGTACTGCCCCGACTGCCGAGGGCCGATGGTATTGAAGAGCCGCACGATAACGGTTGGCAGTCCGTTTTCTTTGTGAAAGGCCAAGGCCAGGAACTCATCGATCGCCTTCGAGCAGGAATAGCTCCAGCGGCTCTTGGTCGTCGGGCCCAGGATGCGATCGGCATCTTCGCTGAACGGGACCTTGGTATTCTTGCCGTAGATCTCGGAGGTCGAGGTCAGCAGTACCCGCTTGCGATAACGGTTGGCGATGTGCAATACGACGTCCGTCGCCAATACGCAGCGCTCGATAACCTCCACCGGGCGACTGACGATCAACTCGACGCCGACTGCGGCAGCGAGGTGGAAGATCACATCGCATTCGCTGACCAGACGGTCCATGACCGTCTCGTTCATGACCGTCTCGATCGCGAACTGGAAACGCGGCTCCGCCTCGTGGTGGGCGATGTTCGCCAGCTTCCCGGTGGACAGATCGTCGATGATCGTGACTCGGTGCCCGTGTCGGATCAGCGCGTCGGCGAGGTGCGACCCGATAAACCCCGCCCCGCCGGTGACTAGTGCGCGCAAAATTCCTCCCCCAGCATCCCGACTCAACGGATCGGGAGTCTCACGACCCAGAAATTGGGGTCAGTCTGTATGATGGATGTCCAGGGAGGCGGATTCAAGACGAAGACGCCTGGGGCCTGGGTCAGCTCAGATACGAACTTGTCGAATTCGTCGCGGTAGATCCGCCCCTCACGCACCCGCGGGCCATTAAATGCGGTCCGCCGGACGACGAGGTGCGTCACGCCGTACTTTTCGGCCAGTGTGTTGACTTGGCCGATCTGTTTGGCGTAGATCGCGCGGAAGGAATCCTCGATTCGCTCGGTCATGGCCGCGCGGTAACCCTTGAACCATGCATGGTACATCCGGTTGATCACCAGGACCGGACGTCGAGCCTGAACCATGATCTCCGAGGTGTCGTAGGGATGCCCGGCGACCAGAATTGCACCGGGCTCCGCGGCGATCGCCGCGCTCGTCTTGACGTAGGCGCTCTTGTCCTCCCAGATTCCTTGCGACTCCAAGCCGACGCAGGGCGTGAACGTATTAGACGACACGGCGACCGCGATCACGGCCAGGCCGCCGAGCGCCGCCCACCACGATCGGCGGTCCTTGAGCACCGCGAGCACACGGGCCCAATTTTCTCCCAGCCACAGGACCGAGAGGACGGCGATACTGAATCGGAGGTAGCGGTCCGGCAGGTAGAGCCGCGGGACGACGAGGTCGGAGACGTAGTACGCGATGACCGAGGCGATCAACATCGCGCTCCAGCTTCGTCTCCAAATCAAGTGTCTTCGACTGAGCAGCGCGAGCAAGACGGCCACGCTGATCAGAGCGAACGACGTCACACCGTATTCTCGAAGCTCGTCCCACAGCGGAAGCGTGGCCGACGCGGATTCCCCGGCCTTCCACATTTGTTTCATTTGTTCGGTCGAGATGATCTCGACCG
>JANNRU010000506.1:0-5654 GCA_031401755.1 Acidobacteriota bacterium
GCCCGTTCGTGATGATTCTACGAGTCACGTCGAGCGAACCCCCGCCGTTCTGGCAGATCGCTGCGGCGATCCTGGTCGGAGTGGCCGGAGTCTGGGCCTCGATCTGGTGTGCGTCGAAGGTCTTCCGGATCGGCCTGCTCATGTTCGGCAAACCACCCAATTTCTCCACGCTGTGGCGGTGGGTCCGTATGTCGTGATCGGCAAGGCGGCCGGCAGGGCCAAGGTTGGTAGCGGGGGCAGGATTTGAACCTGCGACCTTTGGGTTATGAGCCCAACGAGCTACCGGGCTGCTCCACCCCGCGTCAAGTGCGACCGGCAGTATACCAGAGTGGCGTTGGCGATCAAGGGGCGCCCGCAGTCCTCGGCAGCAGGAAATCGATCTCCTCGGGCCGAACACGTCCGAGGCGTTCGCGAGCCAATCGTTCACGTGCCGCCGGCTCGTCCCGTAACCGTGCCACCTCGGCCTCGAGCGCCGCCACCCGCTCGGCCTGCGCCTGAAGTCGCGCTCGCTCGATCCGGACCTCCTGGCGTTGGTGCTGCAGGTCGACCAATCCGCCCTCTCCGACGAGCACGGCAACCAATCCGGCGACGATCAGCGTGGCCACGGCGAGAATCTTTGCTCGGCGTCGTCGGCGAACCCGCCTTCGACTCTCCGGACGGCCATCGCGCGGCGGTGCGACCGGTAGAGTTCGAGCGTCGCTCGGGAACTCGAGTACCACCGGCGTCGTCACCGCGCGCGTCAGGCGGCGCCACCAACCCACTCTTGCTCCTCCTCTCCCGGATCGGCCGCCTTCGGCCGTCAGCGCGCCAGTCGAGGGAACACGCGGCGCCCAGGGAACCGTGCGTCCTCGCCGAGCTCCTCTTCGAGCCGCAGCAACTGGTTGTACTTCGCGGTTCGCTCACCGCGGCAGGGCGCCCCGGTCTTGATTTGGCCGAGGTTCAAGGCGACGGCGAGATCGGCGATGGTCGTGTCCTCCGTCTCGCCCGAACGATGAGAGACCACGCAACTCCACCCGGCGCGGAGAGTGAGCTCGATGCACTCGAGCGTCTCGGTCAACGTGCCGACCTGATTGAGCTTGATCAGGACGGAGTTAGCGACTCCGCGACGGATCCCCTCACGGACGATCGCCGGGCTGGTGACGAACAGATCGTCTCCCACCAGCTGGACGCGATCACCGAGCCGTTCCGACAGACGCTTCCAGCCCTCCGCGTCTCCCTCAGCCATTCCGTCCTCGATCGACGCGATCGGGTAGATCCGGACCCACCGCTCGTAGAGCCCGATGAGCTCATCGCGGGACAGCGGCTTCTTGAAGGCGCTGAAGTGATATTTCCCACGCTCGTACAGCTCGGAGGCGGCGACGTCGAGCGCCAGCACGACATCGTGCCCCGCTCGGTAGCCGGCCTTGCCGATCGCCTCACTGAGCACTTCGAGTGCCACTTCGTCACTGGGAAGGTCGGGAGCGAAGCCACCCTCGTCCCCAACCGCGGTCGAAAGGCCGCGTTTCTTCAAGATCGCGCGTAGCGCGTGGTAGCACTCGACCCCGCAACGAAGCGCTTCGGCGAACGAATCCGCACCGATCGGGACGACCATGAACTCCTGCACGTCGACCGTGTTGTCCGCGTGGGCCCCACCGTTCAGCACGTTCATCAACGGGACGGGAAGATCCCGCGCGTTGCAGCCGCCAACGTATCGATAGAGCGGAAGCTCAAGCCACTCCGCCGCCGCACGAGCCGTAGCCAAAGAAACCCCCAGAATCGCGTTCGCGCCGAGTTTGGACTTCGTCGGTGTCCCGTCGAGCTCGATCAAGGCTTGGTCGATGAAGACCTGATTCACCGCTTCGAGCCCGGCGAGAGCCGGCCCAATCTTGCGGTTGACGTGCTCGACGGCGCGCAGGACCCCTTTTCCCGAGTAGCGAGATGGGCGCTTGTCGCGCAGCTCCAGCGCCTCGCGCGATCCGGTCGAAGCCCCAGACGGTACGAGGGCCCGTCCGAACGCCCCACCCTCGAGGACCACGTCGACTTCGACGGTCGGATTGCCGCGCGAATCGAGGATTTCGCGGGCGACGATTTCCCGGATCACGCCTCCGTCGGATCGACGCATCGTGGCTCTCCAAAACCGGCGCGCGACGCACCGAGACCGCGCACTATAACGCACCTGCGCTAGCTCGCGAAAGCGGAGCCCGTGCTACGGTTTAGCCGACGGCCGGAGGGCGTGATGTCCGAGCGCGAAGATCGTTGCGTCATCGTCTTGACCACGGCCGGATCGGCGGAGCAGGCCGAGTTGCTGGCTCGCGGATTGGTCGAGCGTCGACTCGCAGCCTGCGTCCACGTCTTGGGCGACGGTTACTCCTACTATCGCTGGCGTGGCGAGCAGGTGCGCGAGGCGGAACGACAGTTGATCGTCAAGACCACGGAAGGGCGACTCACCGAGGTCGGCAAGGCGATCCAGGAACTCCACACTTACGAGGTCCCCGAATTCCTGGCGATCCCGATCGCCGACGGTGATCCGGCCTATCTGGATTGGCTGCGCGACGCGGTTCGCCTAGACGGCTCGTAGGGCCTGATCGAAGTCGGCCAGAAGATCCTCGGCCCCCTCGATCCCGACCGAAACTCGCAGGAGACCCGGTCCGATTCCCAGCCTCCGTCTAGCCGCGGCAGGCAATGACGCGTGCGTCATCGTCGCCGGGTGCGCAACGAGGGTTTCGACCCCTCCGAGACTCTCTGCCAGCATCGCCAGTCGCAAACGGCGGGCGAATCGCGAGACCCGAGCGCGGGTGCCCAGATCAAACGCCAGCACGCCACCGAACCCGCTCATCTGCGCTTTTGCCAGGCGGTGGCCCGGATCTCCGCGTAGGCCGGGGTAATGAACCCTGCTCACCTTTGGATGAGCCGAAAGCCAGCGGGCCAAGCACCGCGCGTTGGCCTCGTGACGTTCCATCCGCAACGGCAGCGTCTTGATCCCCCTCAGGACCAGGAAGGCTTCGAAAGGAGACAAGATCGCGCCGCCGGACTTCTGCATCCAGCCCAGTCGCTCCGCATCGTCCTCCCCGGCCAAGACCACGACCCCGCCGACTCCGTCGCTATGCCCGTTAAGGAACTTCGTCGTCGAGTGGACGACCAGATCCGCGCCCAGGGCCAGAGGGCGTTGCCGGCAGGGCGTCATGAAAGTGTTGTCCACGGCGAGCTTGACGCGCTGCGAACGCGCGATCTCGGCCACGCCGACGAGATCGGTGATCGCGAGTGTGGGGTTCGACGGCGTCTCGATGAAAATCAGGCGTGTGGTCGTCCGGATCGCGTCGCGGACCTGCGTTAGATCGGAGGTCTCGACCGAACTGACATCGATGCCCCACCCTCGTAACCAGCCCTCGATGAACCGGTAGGTGCCGCCGTAGCAGCGCTCGGAAACCACCAGATGGTCGCCGGGAGCGAGTGTCTGGAAGACTGCCGCGATAGCGGCCATGCCCGACGCGAATGTCCGTGCCGCGACCCCGCCCTCGAGCGCGGCCATCGAGCGTTCCAGAGCCGACCGCGTGGGATTCGCGACCCTCGCGTAACCCCAAGGCCAGTCGGTTTCAAGATCGGGCCGACGGAAAGTCGAGGTCAGATAGAGCGGCGCGTTGACCGCACCGGTCGTCGGATCGGGCTCTTGGCCCGCGTGGACGGCGATCGTCGCATCATCCTGCCGCCGCGCGACCTTGGGGCGGCGGCCTCGTGTCACCTTCGAGTCTCGACGCTGATCACAAATTCGTCCGCGTTCCCGGCTGCGGCGTTAACGCCGTCGAAGACGAGCGTGAAGCTCTTTTGCCGCCCGGGCTTGATCACCCCGAGCTTACTCCCGCCACCTGCCGCGCCGACCAACTGGCCCTGCGAGTCGAAGAGTGCGATGGCGATCCCCGCTCTGACCGAGGAACTCGAGGTGTTCGAAATCGCGATTTCGGCCGAGAACAGCCCGCCGACGCGAGAGATCTGCCCACGGACCTTCGTTGGCACATTGAAACGCACATTGTCGATCCGCGCTCCGTCTTCCGTCGCGGCCCCGATTTCGAGGATCACGCCCTGCCGAAACCCGAAACGCTTGGAAATCAGACCCGGATCCGCCGACGCCGCACCGACCGCCGCTGCTAGGGCGATCGAGGCGATGGTGACGAAACAACTCGACGGCATGGGTAATCTCCGCATTGGATATTGAAGCATCCGGAGTATAGCGACAGGCCCACGGACCGTTAGGGCCGTCGCCAATTTCCCGAACGGCCACCACGCTTGGCCAGTAAGCGGATTCCGCTGATCTCGACCGCACGGTCCAACCCCTTAACCATGTCGTACAGCGCGAGAGATGCCGCGCTGACGGCGACGAGCGCCTCCATTTCGACCCCCGTGACCCATCGCGCCGCGGCTCGGGCGCGGATCCTCGCCGATCGCGTCTCGTCGTCCAGGTCGATGTCGATCTCGATCGAGTCCAACGGCACGACGTGGCACAGCGGAATCCACTCCGCGGTGCGCTTGGCCGCTTGAATCCCGGCCAGGCGCGCGACCGCCAGGGCATCGCCTTTGGAGAGCGCATGGTCGCGAACCGCACGAAACGCCGCACCCAGCACGACCGTCCCCTCCGCTTCAGCGCTCCGACGACTGGCGCGCTTGCCGCCGACGTCGACCATCACGGCGCGTCCGCTGCGATCGGCGTGGGTCAGTTTGGCCATCGGTTATCAGAGCTCAATGGAAATCGACGTTTGCGCTGGAGCGACCGGACGCCTTAGGGTGTGGATCTCGCAAACGCCACGGAGGATACACGAATGAACCCCGATCTTGCGCGCCTGGCCCCTGAAGCCCTTTGGAAGCACTTCGCCGCGTTGAGCGCGATTCCCCGTCCATCCAAGCACGAGGAGCGCGTGGTCGCATGGGTTCGAGCCATCGCCCAGGAGCGGGGCTTCCCGATCGATGCGGACGCAACGGGGAACCTCGTGGTGCGCGTACCGGCGACCCCCGGACACGAGGCCGCGCGCCCGGTCGTGCTCCAGAGCCATCTCGATATGGTCTGCGAGAAGAACGCTGGCACCGTCCACGACTTCTTCCGCGACCCGATCCGACTCGTGGTCGACGGCGAGTGGGTGCGTGCGGAAGGGACGACGCTGGGCGCCGACAACGGCATCGGCGTCGCCGCGGCCCTGGCCAGTGCCACGGACCCGGCCGGCCCGCACGGCCCGCTTGAACTGCTCTTCACTCTCGACGAAGAGACCGGTCTCACGGGTGCTCAGCAACTCGACGCACGGCTCGTTCGAGGGCGCACGCTGCTGAACCTCGACTCCGAAGAAGACGGCAAGATCTTCGTCGGATGTGCCGGCGGCGCAGACTGCGCGATCGAACTCAACCTCGAACGGACGTCCCCTGGTCGTGATCTTCGACCGTTCAAACTCTCGGCGAAGGGGCTGGTCGGCGGTCATTCGGGGCTCGAGATCATCGACAATCGGGGAAACGCGATCCGACTCGTCGTGCGGACCTTGCTCGCCGCCGTGGATCGTGGCGTCCAGTTCGAGTTGGGCTCACTGTCCGGGGGATCGAAGCACAACGCGATTCCGCGCGAGGCCGATGCCGAGCTTTGGCTCGACACCGGCGCCGAGGCGTCGCTGGCCCAGGTCACCGAATCGATGCTCGCCGGG
>JANNRU010000507.1:0-4201 GCA_031401755.1 Acidobacteriota bacterium
TCGCGTTCGACGACGACCAGATGGCCGGCGAAGGCCTCGACTTGTTCGAGCAATACCTGTGGGCAATGGGCGATCAGCTCACTCCAGGACTCCCGTCCGGGAGCGGAGACCGGGGCCTCGACGAGCTTGAAGTTCACCGCCGAGTCATTGGTCAAGATGAAGAACCGCTCGCCGTGATGCTCGACGCCGTACTCGACCCCGGGCCGGCGGGAGTCGACGAGCCTGAGCCGACCGCGCGGCTCATGCGCATCGAGAAACCAAACCTCGCTCGATGTTTTGCTGTCGATCGAGATCAGCAAGAAACGGCGGCTTCGCGTTTTGTGCAGAGAGACGAAGAATGCCTCATCGCTCTCCTCCAAGATCAACGCATCTTCCGAGTGAGCGGTCCCGAGCTCGTGGCGCCAGACCCTGTTCGGTCGCCGCGCAGAATCGGTGGTCACATAGAACACGTGTCGGCCGTCCTCGGCCCACTCCAGGCCGTAGTGCGCCTCCGGGATCTCGTCGGGCAACTCGTCGCCCGAGGCCAGATCACGAAAGCGCACGCGGAAGAGTTCGCTGCCGTCGTCATCGACCGAGTAGGCCAGGCGCGCGTGGTCCGGGCTGGGCTTGAGCGCCCCCAACTGCAGGTAGGGACACCCCTCGGCTAGCGCGTTTTCGTCGAGCAGAATCTGTTCTGCCGAGTCTAGCGTTCCGCGCTTGCGGCAGAAAATCGGATAGGCCTGACCTTCGACCGATCGCGTGTAGTACCAGTAGTCGTCGATTCGCTCGGGGACCGACAAGTCGGTTTCCTGGATCCGGCCGAGCATTTCCCGGTAAAGCCCTTCGCGAAGGCCTGCCAGCGGTGCCAACACACGCTCGGTCCATGCGTTCTCGGCGCGCAGGTGTTCGAGCACGCGTGGGTCGTCGCGGTCCGCAAGCCACGCATAGTCGTCGATGAAGGTCTCGCCGTGCCGGACCGCTGTGCGCGGGCAGCGCGGCGGGATCGGAGGAACGGTCGGGGATTTCGTCTCGCTCGTGCTCACGGATTCTCACTCCTCACAGGGTTCGCTCATCGCAACAGCCGGATCAAATCGTCACGATCGAGCCCACTGGCGGCCTCAGCGCCCTCGAGCGCCACGGCCGCGAGCTCACGCTTGCGCTGCTGCAGCTCGATCAGTCGTTCCTCGACCGTGTCACTCGAGACGAGTCGGTAGATCAGCACCGGGCGCATCTGGCCGATCCGGTGGGCACGATCCGCAGCCTGGTCTTCGACCGCGGGGTTCCACCACGGATCGAGCAGGAACACGTGATCCGCCGCGGTCAAGTTCAAGCCGGTCCCGCCCGCTCGCAGCGAGACGAGCAGAACCGGAGGCCCGTCTTCGGCCTGAAAGCGCCGGACGACCTCACCCCGATCCTTGGTCGACCCGTCCAAGCGCAACCAGCCCAGGCCCGACTTGGTCAGGTGCGGCTCGGTCAGATCGAGCAGCGAGGTCCACTGGGAGAACACGAGCGCGCGATGACCCTCGGCCACCACGCTGTCCAGCGTTTCGAGCAGCAGATCGAGCTTGGACGATCCCTGCGCCTGCTGGCCCGGGACGAGTGCGGGGTGACACGCTGCCTGTCGTAGGCGCAGCAAGGCCTCCAGCGCTTCGAGAACGTTGCCTCCGGCCTCCAGCCGCTCGACGACCGCACCGACCGTCGCCGCACGCACCGCGTCATAGACGGCCCGTTCATCCGCGGTCAGCTCGGATCGCAGGACCATCTCGGTGCGCGGCGGAAGCTCTCGAGCAACGTCGCGCTTGAGGCGCCGCAACAGGAACGGTCGAATGCGCTCTCGCAGCCGCGTCGCCACGGCGTTCTCGCCGCACGCGATCGGACCCGAGTAGCACTCCTCGAACTTCGACCGCCCGCCGAGGAGCCCAGGCTCGACGAACCGGAACAGGCTCCACAACTCATCCAGACGGTTCTCGACCGGCGTGCCGGTCATCGCAACGCGAAACCGGGCCTGCAAGGTGAATGCCGCGGCCGCGGTCTGGCTCTCGGGGTTCTTGATGTTCTGCGCCTCGTCCAGCACCAGCGAATCCCAGGTGGTTCCGGCGAGTCGCTCGGCATCCAGGCGCAGTATCGCGTAGGTAGTCAGCGTCACGTCGGCTGTCGGATCGAGCTCGCGTCGCGCTCCGTGGTAGACCTGCGCGCGAAGCGCGGGGCGATGGCGGCGGATCTCGTCGCCCCAGTTGGCCAGCACGCTCGTCGGACAGACCACGAGCGTACGACCCTGTAGCGCGCAGAGGACTTGTAGCGTCTTACCGAGCCCCATGTCGTCCGCGAGCAGCGCCCCCAGCCCGGCGTCGCGCAAGAAGCAGAGCCAGTCGACTCCGCGACGTTGATAGTCGCGCAAGCTCGTGGCCAGGTCGATCGGAAGCGTGGCTGCCGGCAACCCGGAAAAGTCGTCGAGCACACGGCGCAGGGTTTCGAAGCACTCCGGCGGCGGCAGGTCGAGATCGACGCACAGCGACGCGAGATCGAGCCCGGCCGCCCGAGGCAGCCCGCCGTCTGCACGGCGCGCGTTCAGCAGATCCTGGATCCGGCTACCGAATCGCGCGAGCCAGTCCTGAGGAATCGGCGCCCACCCCCCACCTGACAGCGAGACGAGGGACTCGCCGGCGCGCCAGGCGCGCAAGACCTCGGCGGAGTCGGCGGCTCTCGCCGTTCCCGGCGCTGTCGGATCGCCCACGGGGGACTCGAATGCGAGATCGAACCCGTCATCGCGAACCGCAAATCGCGGCACGAGTGGCGGGGAAAGACGGAAATGTCGACGGACGGGACTGTCGACGGGACCGCCCTCCCAGCGGTCGAGCTTGGCCGCGAACGCGACCGCTTCCTCACCGGTGAATTCGGTGCGGCTTCCCGGGACCAACCCGAGGAGCTGTTGAAGCCGGTACGCGAGTCGCCGCTCCTCCGCCTCGTCGCGCACGGGGATCGTCGCTCCGAGAATCGTCAACTTCCCTCCATCCACGCGTGCCGTCGGGGGCTCACCGTAGACGAGCGTCGGCAGGATCGAGAGCGTCCGTCCATCCCGCTCGAGATCGAGCTTGATGTACGGGCGCATCGGGCGCGCGTCGGGGAGGCGCGTCGACCGCACCTCGATCGGTACGCGCCCGGCCAAGCCTGGTAGGAAACGGGTCACGAGCTCGGCTGCCCGATCAATTCCGAAGGTCAGTCCGCGTTGGAGATCTTCACGCTCCCGAGCGGTCAGCGACGGCTCGCGGGTCGGGTGCAGCCGGCCGTCGACCAGGGCCGCTCCATTAGCGAAACGCTCGACGACACCGGTGTGAGACTCGAGCCGAACCTGAAATCCGTCGGGGTGATCGGCGACCACGACGACGGGCAGGATCGAGTCCCCGGAGGCCCGGATCGCTTGTCCGTCTAGCGTCACGTCTCCGCAACGGGACAGGCCAAACATCAGCCTCTGCAACACGGCCGCGGGCAGTGGCCCCTGTCGCCGACCACCGAGCGCGAGATCGACCGCGAGGTCGGCCTGCGTGGCCACGAGTCGAGCTCCGTCGAATCGCCGCCCGGCGATCGCCGCCAGCGTCGTTTCGATCGGCCGTTCCTGACCGTCGTCCCGCGCGAGGACGCGGACGAGTTCGAGTCCGCCAATCGCGCGCCGAAAACGATACGCGACACGCGCTGTCCCCCCTCGCGGCGCGGGGAGCGCCGCGCCGGACTCTCGTGAACGGCGCCAGGCGATCGCCGCCGCGGCCACGTGCTCGCACGCCGCTGCCCGCGACGAGCACTCACAATCCCACTCGATGTCGTCGACGAAGAAAGTCACGCGCGGACTGATCAGGCCGCCCTTGGTGGCGACGCAAAACCGGACCTCATTCGCGCTTTCGCCCTCGCCGACCACCGCGTCCACTCGACAGAGATCGACCCCGCGCGACCAGATCACGGCCCCCGCCGCACGGCGGACGGCTTCGAAAAGGGTTTCGGAACTGTCGGTCATCGGGAAGACCGCACGCACTTACGCCGCGGCTCGGTTAGTCTAGCAGCCGAGCGAGTCGGGATCAGGAGGCGGCTTGATGGGCACCAGTCTGCTCATCGAGTAGCCGCAGTCCTTCCATCAGCAAGAACATCGCATCCTGGTTGAGCGATTGCTGCTTGCTGCGCACGCCGTGCTCGATCACGAATTCGCCGGTGGTCCAGCGGACCATCTCGTAGA
>JANNRU010000508.1:0-3554 GCA_031401755.1 Acidobacteriota bacterium
GCCGGCCTCTTCGCGAGGCCGGCAACGCCCCATTTCCAAGTGGACTCCCGCGGTGCCCAGCAGTTGGAAGTCCGCCGGATCGGAGACCCGAGGCGTCCCGAAGCTCGCCGGTCCCTGGTGGTAGAATCACCGCCATACAACTCAATGGGGGGTGTCCAATGACGATCAATCGGCTCGGATCCGCCTCGGTTCCATGGATCGTTGCTGCTTGGCTCGGGATCGCTGCTAGCCAATCGGCCTGGGCCTGCAAGATCTATTGGGTTCAGCCAGGCGGGATCTATCGCGCGAACCTCGATGGCACCGACGCTCAGCAAATCGCCGCCGTCACCGCAACCGACATCGCGATCGACCTCGCGAACGGAGAGATCAACGCTGCGGCTTCCAGCCCCCAGAATGGGGTCTTGACGTGGGATCTCGACGGTGCGGGCGCACAGACTTTGGTGTCCGAACCTCACTCACCCAACGTATGGGTGGAGCCGAGCAAGGTCGATTTGGCGACAGGCGCGCCGATGTATTGGACCGCGCGGGTCTCGATTGGGGGGTCCCAGTATGGACTCGTCAAGCGCATGGGTCCGTCCGGTCCGGAGGGAGTCCTATCCGCGACCCCCTGGGTCGGCGATGTCGCCGTCGACCTTCCACGCGGGCGGTTCTACGTGGCGGACTCGACGTTGCGCCGCGCCAACCTCGATGGCTCAAGCCCCGTCACGGTCGTCCCGTCGTACGCCACGGGACTCGCCGTGGACTCGGTGAACGAACACCTCTTCTGGAGCGATGCCCATGCGATTCGTCGCACCAACTTGGACGGCGCCGCCAGCATCGATCTACTCACCGGCCTTCCCGAGCCGAGGACCCTCGCCCTCAGTCAGGAGCGCGGCAAGCTGCTCTGGGGCGACGGGTCGTCCCAAACGATTAGCTGGGTCAACCTCGACGGTACGGGACCCACGACCTTGTTCTCGACGACTGGCTGGCCGCTCGGTGTGGCGATCGACCCGCGCGACGTCGATCTGCGTGTCGAGCGGGAAGCGCTGACCTGGGCTCCGCTTCCCGCGACGATCTCCTATGACGTCGTGCGCGGGGATCTGGGCATCTTGCGCGCTACCGGCGGTGACTTCGCCCAAGCTACGACGGAGTGCGCCGCAGAAAACGAGCAAGGCCTGAGCGTTGCCGCGAACGAGGAACCGGCTCCGGACCAAGCGGTCTGGTATCTGGTGCGAGGCACTTGGCTCGGCGTGACAACTCCCGGTTCATGGAACGCATGCACAACGCACCAAGCAGCCTCCCGCGATGTCGGGATCAACACGTCGGGGGCCGGGTGTTTCTAGGCGGTACGGGAACACCCCGCAGCGCCTGCTATGGCGCTTGCCCGGCCCCCCCGGCCCCGAAGTCCACGCGCGGGACTTCCCGGGATTCCGGCGCGGCCTCGAAGTACTCACGAGGATCGAAGCCGAACAGCTTCGCATACAGGTTCGTCGGGAACTGCTTCAAAGTGGCGTTCAAGTCGCGAACCGTGTCGTTGTAGCGCTTGCGCTCGACCGCGATGCGATTCTCGGTGCCGGCCAACTCGTCCTGTAACGCGAGGAAGCTTCGATCGGCCTTGAGCTCGGGGTACGCTTCTGCGATGGCGAGCAATCGCGACAGCGCCGAGCTCAATCCATCGTTGGCCCGCGCTGCTTCCGCCGGGCTCGTCGCCCCGGCGAGCCGACTTCGCGCTTCGGCGATGTTTTCGAAGACCTGCCGCTCGTGTGACGCGTAGCCCCGGACCGTCTCGACCAGGTTCGGGATCAGATCCGCGCGCCGCTGCAGGACGTTGTCCACCTGCGCCCACGCGCCATCCACGCCCTCGCTCTGGCGCACCAGCGCATTGTAGCGGCCGACGCCGCAACCGCCGAGCCCGAGCAACAGCACTAGGAACACGATGCCCGCGATCAAACACCCGGTCTTCTTCATCGATTCGACTCCTCGGCGACACCACGGAAACAATCGACCGCGTCGGCCGCCCGATCTACCGCCGCATGGTACCGCGAGAACAGGGCGCGCGCGCCCCCGGCCGGCCGCTCACCGCGGCGCAGCTCCGCGGCCGCCCGGAACGGTTCGGGGTCGATGCCAGCACGCTCGGCGAAAGCTACGAAGACCGCGTCGTCGTGGAGCGGCGCCTCCCCGCCCACCAGGGCCAAGCAGCCGCGAAACAGCGCCAAAAACGTCGAGTAGGACTGGGCGATCAGACGTTCGAGCTCCGACTCGCGGCCTCCGGCGACGACAAAGCCTTCGATCAGACGCAATCGTTTTTCGCGGAGGCCGCGCTCGCAGGCTAGGCGCAGGTGCTCCCGTCCGACGACGATCCCGGCGAGAGGGTCGGGTCCGCGGAGCACGATCCTTGCGCGCAACAGGTCGCTGATCTCGATCGGGAAGACGTCGACGGCCGCGGCGAGCGTCTTCGGCGTGAACAGGACCGGCATCGGCTGGCCGGCGCGAAGCCACGCGGAAAGCGCCGGGGTCAGCCGGTCGAGGATCGACGGGCCGTCGTCGTCCAAGACCAGCAACAGGTTAACGTCGCTCGCCTGCGGGTCGAAATCGCCGCGCGCAAGCGAACCGTAGACGACCGCCGCACGCAGGGCGGGCCCGCACGCCGACTCGACCGCGGCGACGAGACTGGTCAGTTGCGGATGTGCCGCGATCGCGCGCTTGTTCTCGTCCGTCACGCCTGCCTCCTAGAATCCGCGGCCCGCGCCGCCACCGCCGAAACCACCGCCGCCAAATCCGCCGAAGCCGCCGCCGCCACCGCGGGCCCTCCTGCCATTGGGACTGCCCGCTTGCCGCAGCCCCGGCGAACAGCACGATGAAGACCAGCGCGACAACGAGCACGATGAGCACCCAAATCGGGATGCGCTTGGCACTCCGGGCGGGCTGCTCGGGAAGCCCCTCGATCTCAGCACCGAGCTCGGCCGCTGCGATGCGCGTGATCGCCGCACTCGCCCGGTCAAGACCCCCCGGAAAAGTCGTTGCGGCGCAAGAACGGCACCGCTTCGTCGTCGAGCACGCGTCCGGCGCGGGCGTCGTTGAGGAAACCCTCGACCCCGTAGCCGGTCGCGACGTAGATGCGGCGTTCGCGCACCGCGAGAGCGATGACGATCCCGCGATCTTCGCCCTTGCGTCCCGCGCCCCAGGTTTCAGCCGCACGCAGGGCAAAGCCCTCGATCGGTTCGCCGTCGAGTTCGGGAACGGTGACCACGACCAGCGCGACACCAGTCTTGTCGAAGAGCGAGGCGTGCCGCTCTTCCATCGCCGGCTCCGTGGCCGCGTCGATGACGTTGCCTTGGTCGATGACCGAGCGCCCGGCCGGATCGGGGATCGGGATTTCGGCCCGGACTGCGGCGACCGACAGCGCCGCAACGGCCCACACGACCAAGGCGATCCGACGACCCGACAAACGCCACCCCTTCGATTCCGGTCGAGCGGCGTTCAGGATCGAACGGACTCGCCCGCGACGTCGCCCATCTTACGCTCTCGCCGCGCGCGAAGGAGCGCGGCCTCGACGTCCAGGTGATCGTCGCCGC
>JANNRU010000509.1:0-3371 GCA_031401755.1 Acidobacteriota bacterium
CCGCCTGGCCGAGCTTGAGGTCGTCGGCGCGGTAGACCTCACCCATCCCGCCGCGACCCAAGAGACCGACGACCCGGTAACGGCCGCCGAGCATGGCCCCCGGGAGGAACCGGCCGTGATCGGAGGGGTCCGACGCGGAGATGCCGGCGGCCGTTGGCGATCCGGAACCATGATGGGACGCCGACGTGCGGGTGGGATCGAATACGGCCGGACCCGCGGAAGCCCCGCAATGCGGGCAGAACCGACTCCCGTCGGGGACCGGACGTGAGCAGGACTGGCAGGTCATCGGCCGCTTCCCCTTAGCCCATACGCGGAGCGTTCCTCATCCGCACCGTCGATGGCAAAGATCGAGAAGGTACCCCGAGGCGACTTGTAGACTGTGCGCAGGGGTAGCCGCCCGGCTTGGACCTGCGCATCGCCCAAGGCCAGAACGTAGCCTGCGCCCAATTCGCGCAGCAGCGGGTGGGTCGGAGCGATGGCGACTTCGAGCTGGCTGTCCTCGTAATTGCCGCCGAAGGCGACTTGGGTCTCGTCGTCGGGAAACGTCAAGGACACCTCGGCGAAGCGGTTGTACTTGTTCTCCTCGCTACCTTGCGGGTCGATCGCCCGCCACAAGGCCAGCCTGGGAGAGAAATGGTTTCCGGACAGCGACCGGGACCCCAAGAGGCTGACGAGCACACCAGGGTGGATCCCTCCGTAGCAAAGCCACAGGGGCCGGTCCGGAGAGCGGTCCTCGATCGCCCGGATCTGTTGGGCGAGCTCGGATTCGAGCAGATGATCGAGATTCGTCGAGAGCGGATTGAACCACGCTGTGGTGGCGACGACAGCGCAACCGACGAGCGCGCAGAATCGGCGGATCCGCCCGCTGAGCAGGAGCCAAGCTGCGGCACCGGCGCCGATCGCGACGCACCCGACGACCGCGAACGAGACAGCGTCGGCGGTCAGGCCCCGGATCGTGATGCCGTGGAACAAGAAAAACACCGCGGTACCGAGCGCCGACAACTGCCCGGCGAGGGGAGTGACCGGCGACTCGCGCGATCCGTTCGCGCCACCGGTCATGGAAGCCACGTACATGCAGAGCATGATCGAGGCCAGGCCAATCGTCAGATCGGCACGATGGCTTGGAACGAATCGAAGGAAGGTCGCCACGGCGAGCCCGCGCGGAACACCCACTAGCAGATAGAACGAGCCGGCCAGCACCCAGGTCAGCAGGAGCCCGCCGATCCAGCCCAGTCGGCTCACGAGGGGCTTGGAAAGGCAGGCCCCGATCAGGACCGCCGGGAAAAGATAGAAAAATGAAGCGCTTTCGCTCTCGTTCTTGAGCCCCGATGGCGCTTGGTAAATCGTGAGGCCGTTGTACATTCCCTTGAACAGCTCGGCGAAGGAGAAATCCCCGCCGACCGAGAGCCGCCGGCCGGGATATGCGGTGTCGGCCATGGTCCGAAACTCGGGAGCGCAAGTCCAGACGAACAAGCCCACGAGCACCCCGGCCAGGGTCAGCGCACAGCAGATCGCCAGAACGCGAAAGCGCGCGATCCCGACGAGCCGTCGATGGAGCCGATCGCGGATACAGAGCGCAGTGAACAACAGCAGCGCGAAATAGCCGAGAGGCACCTGCCACGGCGGGTAGAGAATCATCGCGAAGCCCGGGAGGCTCAAGCCGAGCAGCGCCGCGCTCGCCGCCTGCGTGACGCGACTCGCCGAGGCGATCAAGTGGTACGCGCTCAGGCAGGCGAGCATGGCAAAGAACGTGACGTGGGCGGGCCACAGCGACCAGCACACGACGTAGGCCGACGCGCAGAACCACCACGCCCCGAATGCGGCCAGAGCCGGGCGTCCGCACAGGACGATCTCGAGGAGCAGGAACAGGACGGTGAAGCAGGCGAAGACCGGAAACCACCAGAACCAGGCGAGCCCGCGCTGGGCGCCGAGGAAGAAATAGCCCCACGTGGCCGGTCGCGCGACGCTGAGCGGATGGGCTACGGGAACGTGCGGGAGCACCAGCATGTTCTGGCCGAGCGCGATGCTCGTGTTGACCACGGGGAACGGCGGGTCGTGGTTCAGCTGACTCAGAGCGAACGGCGTGAAGAGGACGAACTCGTCCCAGCGGATCTCTCGCGGCGTCACCATCAGCGAAGCGTCGACGGCGCGATCGCGCAACGAAGGCGGACCCGCGAGATCCGGCCGCAGTCCTTCGAGGAGGCTACCGCGGTAGCGCATTTCGGGGGCCCACCAGCGCGCGGTGACGCCGCTGGAGGAGCCGTGAATGCCGAAAGCGACGAGTGCGACGAACGCGACCCACGGTATGAGCAGGATCCGGGCCCGGAGGCTCATGCGCGCCGCACGGCGAGCCGCTTGTGCAACGCTTCGCGTGGGACGTTCTGCAGGTCGTAACCCATGAAGGCGAGCAGGAGTTGGACGCCGATCACGGTGGGAAGCGCCGCGAGCATGACCGTGCCGGCGGTCGCCGGAACTCCCGTCCGCTCGACTTCGAGCCAGCGCAGCCCCCCGAACACGGCCCCGAAGGCGACGCCCAGGGCGCCGAAGAGGATCTCGAGCGACGCGATGTTGAAGTTTCGCAGATAGTAGTTATAGAAGATCCGCTTCACCGTATTGATCGCGTGCTTGCCCACGAATTCGGCGAGAACGGAACGGATCCGGAGCGAGCTTTGGACACCCGAGGGATAATGGGCGGGCATCGGAACGTCACAGACGACCGCTCGGAGGATCCCGAGACGGAACAGCAAGTCGGACTCGAAGAACCAGCGCCGCGAGATCTTGTCCAGCGGTAACGCGAGCACGACGTCCCGGTGGATCGCCGTGAAACCATTCGTGGGATCGAACACATGCCAGTAGCCGCTCGACAGCTTCGTAATGAACGACAGCAAGGAGTTGCCGAGCAGCCGTGCCCAAGGCATCGACTTCAGTCCTTCGAGGTCGAAAAAGCGGTTGCCCTTGACGTAATCCGCTTCGCCGTCGGAGATCGGCTGGACGAGCCGGGGGATCAACGCGGCGTCCATCTGGCCATCGCCGTCGATCTTGACGATCACGCGCGCGCCCTCGGCGATCGCGGCACGATAACCGGTCAGCGTGGCTCCGCCGACCCCCTGATTGTGCTCGTGCGCCAACACGCGCACCCGGGGGTCGCGGCACCGCTCGCGGACGTAGGCTCCCGTAGCGTCCGGACAGGCGTCATCGACCACGTAGATGGCGCCGCACTCCGGACCGATGGCCTCGAGCACGCCGAGGATGTGCGTCTTGACGCGATAGCTGGGGATGACCACGGCGATCATACTGCGGCAGTCCTAACGCCCCATCATAGCCGATCGGACCCGCCGTCCCCCGTGGTACCGGCGGCTCGCCGACCACCG
>JANNRU010000510.1:0-2178 GCA_031401755.1 Acidobacteriota bacterium
CGGACGACGAAGACGGCATTGCTTCCTTCCCGAGCGTCGCGGGCCTGCGCGCGGGGAGCACCTATACGTTGAGCGGTATTTCGGTGTTCAACAACACCGGCTCGGCGGTGACGATCTGCGGCTGGATCGACTTCGACCTGAACAGCCAAGCCGGCGACGGCACATTCGAGGCCAACGAGGGCTCTTGCGTAACCACCTCGAGTTGCACTGGTTCGGCGCCGAACTTCACCTGCAGCCTGTCGTGGACGGTGCCGGCGGACTTCCAAGTCAACAACTCGAACCCGACCTTCGCTCGCTTTCGCGTTTCCTCTGCCGCCCTGACCACCTCGAGCTTCAGCGACGGTGCGACCCCAAGCGCGGGAGCCGGAGAGGTCGAGGACTACCAGATTCCCGCCGGCACCTTGCCGGTGACGGTAGCGTTTGCCGCGTCTTCCGAGACCGGGATCGAGTGGACGACGTCATCGGAGACTTCGAACCTCGGCTTCCGCGTGCTTTCGCGAGCCCAGGGTTCGAAGGAACTGGTGGAGTTGGGCCGGGTGGCTTCGGAGAGTTTGGATTCGGCCGAGCCGCGGTCTTACTCGTTGCCGTTCTCGACTCGGCTCACGGCTGGCTCGACGTTGTTCATCGAAGAGATCGATGCCGCGGGCAAGACGCGTCGGCACGGTCCGTTCGCGCTCGGCAAGGCTTGGGGCGAGCGTCCGCAGCGGCACGACATCAATTGGACGGCGGTGCGCACGGAGTTGATGGACGCACGCAGGAACACCGAGCTTGCGAACGTCGCCGAGGCGCGGATTCTGGTTTCCAAGCCCGGCATCCAGCGCTTGGCTCATGCCGATCTGGTGGCAGCTGGCGTCGACCTGACGGACGTCGCCACCTCGCAAATCTCTTTGACCAACGCCGGCCAGCCGGTCGCCCGTTTCGTCGCCGGGAGCCAGTTCAGCAAGTCAGCGGCCTGGAACTCCGACAGCTATCTCGAGTTCTACTTCGAGCCCAAGCTGACGCTCACCAGCCCCTACGACGCGCTCGAACTGCGCGTCCGTTCGGGCGCGTGGGTGGCCGCGGAGGGAGCAGCGCCCAGCAGCGGCGAGACGGTTCTGGTGCAGGCGAAGACGGACTTCGCCGTCAACCGCAGCTACTCCTCGGCCTCGCCCAACGGCGATCCGTGGTTCGACGATCGCGTTCTCGCGTTCGGTTCGCCGGCGACGTTGTCGAAGTCGTTCGACCTGCCGAACCTGGCCGCGGGCAGCGTGTCGCTGAAGCTCGACCTGTGGGGCGTCACCAGCTGGCCGGGCAACACGCCCGACCATCACGTGGTCGTCCGCTTGAACGGCAACCAGCTCGAGTCGTCGTTCTTCGACGGCCTGACGCCGTGGAGTCGCACCTTCGACGTCTCCGGTCAGGTCAGCGCCACGGGCAACCAGATCGAGATCGCACTGCCTCTCGATACCGGCTTCGGCTTCGATCTCGTGCACCTCGAAGGCTTCGCGGTTTCGTACCCGAAGGCCGCAGTCGCCGACGAGGGCCGACTCGAGGGTGAGACCCGCAGCAAGGCCCCATGGCTGGTGGAAGGACCTGTCGAAGGCTTCGCCGACGGCACGGTTTCGTTCTGGGCCGGCGCCACGCGCACCGAGCTGCCGGTCGGCAAGGCGGGTTCGGTGATCGCCCCGGCGGTGGTCGGTCGCTTCGCCCTGGCGGAGCCTTCGGCGCAGCGAGTGCCGCAGGTCGTGGCGGGGATTCCGTATGCCGGAGGCAAGCGGTTAGCCGGCGACTACCTGATCGTCACCCACCCGGATCTCGCGGCCGCCGCAGCTCCCCTGGTCGCACTCCAGCAGTCGCGCGGCCTCTCGGTCGAGCTGGCGACAACCGACCAGATCTACGCGCGCCACAGCGATCACGCGCCAGCGGCCGAGGCGATCCGCCAGTACATCGCAGGTTCCGGCAAGAAGCTCAAGTACGTCCTCCTGGTGGGCGCCGAGAGCTACGACCCGTACGACTACCTCGGACTCGGTTCGATCTCCTACGTGCCGACCTCTTACACGCGGTTCAACGAGTTCGTCGCCTTCGGACCCTCAGACGACGTCACCGCCGATCGTGACGGCGACCGCGTGCCCGACTTCGCCATCGGCCGCCTGCCGGTGAGAACCCCTGCCGAACTCGCGGCGGTGATCGACAAGCTCG
>JANNRU010000511.1:0-11350 GCA_031401755.1 Acidobacteriota bacterium
CATTAGCGTAATATGTTGCTGCACATTGCGTTACATGCGTGCGCCGTCGGCGTCATCCCGGCTACGGGGACGGCCCCGCTTCTGCGCTAGGTGACAGACTCGACGTCCGGCGCTCCGAAACAACGGCTGAATAGTGAATAAGAACCCGTTCTCCTGCTTCCTGATCGGTACAGAGTCCCTGCTCATCAGCTGCGCCGAGGTCCTCCTCGAGCGCGGGGTGCTCATTCACGGCGTGATCAGCGATGAGCCCGCGATCACCCGTTGGGCGGCGGAGCGCGGTCTCACGGTCGTGCCCCAGGCACCGGACTACACCCCGGCGCTCGCGGCGCGGCCATTCGACTACCTGCTGAGCATCACGAACCTCACCATCGTGCCGAAGGCCGCGCTCGCGTTGCCGCGCCGTGGCGCGGTGAACTTCCACGACGGGCCGTTGCCGCGGTTCGGCGGTCTCTACGCGCCGGCGTGGGCCCTGATGGCCGGGGAGCGCGAGTTCGCGATCAGCTGGCACCTGATGTCCGACGCGGTGGACGAGGGCGACCTGCTGCTCCAGCGCTCGTTCACCGTGAGCGAGGGCGAGACGTCGCTTACCCTCAATGCCAAGTGCTTCGAGGCGGGCGTTGAATCATTCCCGGCGCTCGTCGACCTGCTCGAAGCCCCAGGGCTCGCGCCGATCAGGCATGTGCTCGATCGCACGACCTATCACGGACTCGGGCATCGTCCGCGCGCGCTCGCGGCGTTGGACTTCACCCGTCCGGTGACGGAGCTGGCGGCCCTCGTGCGCGCGCTCGACTTCGGTCAGTACCCGAATCCGCTGGCGTCGGCGAAGCTGGTCGCGGGTGACCGCGTCGTCCTAGCCGGCACTGTCGTGGCCCTGGACATGACGCCGAACGGCGCGGCCGCCGGCACGCTGCTTTCCACCGCCGACAACTCGCTCTCAGTCGCCGCCGAAGGCGGCGCCCTGCTGCTCGGCCGCTTGATGAGCGTCGATGGCGCGCCGTTGTCGGGAGTCGCCGCCGCGGATGCGCTCGGACTCAAGCTCGGCGATCGACTCCCCGGACTCGATTCCGGGTTCGTCGAGTCGGCGGACCGTTGCGCTGCCGCGACCGCGCGTCATGAAGGGTGGTGGGCCTCGAGGCTCGTGGGACTCGAGCCGATCGAGCTCCCGTTCGTCGAACGCGGAACGGCTGCCCCGCGACACGAGTCGTTTGCACTACCCCGCTTCGAGGATCGGACCCGAGCGATCGCCGATTTCGTGCTCTTCGTCGCCCGCCTCGGGGGACGAGCGCAGTTCGACCTCGCACTGCACGATCACGCCGCCCCGGGCGGCCCGGCCGGACTGGCCAGCGCGCGGGTACCGCTTCGCATTGCGCTCGACCCGACCGGCTCCACCGACATCGCACGGGCGGCGATCGCGGGAGCCCTGGCCGGCGTGCGGAAGCGGGGCGGTTTCGTCCGCGACATCGTCGCGAGGCGCCCGGCACTTCGTCCGCTCCTCGGGCATGAGTTCTCACTCCCGGTCGGAATCGAGCTCGTTCCGACCATCGATGCACGGCCGGCACCCGCAGGGGATCTCGCTTTGGTCCTGGCGGAGAATGGAGAGGCTTGCTGGGTCTATGACGCGAGCGTGCTCACCGCGATGCACGTGGAGGCGATGGCGGCGCAGTTCGCCGGCCTAGTGGCAGCGAGGGAGTCGACTCCCTGGACGGCGCTGCCTCTGGTCGACGCCGCAGCGCGTGCGACGATGCTGACGGGGTGGAACGCGACCGCGCGAGCCGTGGCGAAGGACAAGTGCGTCCACGAGCTCATCGCCGACCAGGTCGCGCGCACCCCCGATGCGGTCGCGGCCGTGTTCGAGGACGTGCCACTCACCTACCGCGAGCTCGACACCCGGGCGAATCGACTGGCCCACCACCTCCGGGCCCGCGGCGCCGGCCCGGACACGCTCGTCGCGCTCTGCTGCGAGCGGTCGCTCGAGATGCTCGTGGCGATCCTCGGCATCCACAAGGCGGGTGCCGCGTACGTCCCGCTCGATCCCGGGTACCCGGCTGACCGAATCGCCTTCATGCTCGACGATTCACAGGCCCAGCTGCTGGTGACGCAGGAGTCGGTCCTCGGCGAGTTGCCCGAGTCGCGCGCGGAGATCATCTGCATCGACCGCGACTGGTCGGCGATCGCCGCACAGCCTGGCGACACCCCGGCCTCCGGGGTCACTCCCGCGAACCTCGCGTATTGTATCTACACGTCAGGATCGACCGGCCGGCCGAAGGGCGTGATGGTGGAGCACGGCAACGTCGTGAACTTCTGCGCGGCGATGGACGAACGGCTGGGCACCGACGCCGGCGTCTGGCTCGCGGTGACGAGCCTCTCGTTCGACATCTCGGTGCTCGAGCTCCTCTGGACGCTGACGCGGGGCTACAAGGTCGTGATCTACGCCGACGAAAATCGGGCTGCCGCGATGACGGCCGGCTTCAACAACGCGCACAAGCCGGTCGACTTTTCGCTATTTTACTTCTCGGCCGACGAGAACGAGAATCACAACGACCGATACCGCGTGCTGATGGAGGGGGCGAAGTTCGGCGACAAGCACGGCTTCTCCGCCGTCTGGACGCCGGAGCGCCACTTCCACGCGTTCGGCGGGCTCTATCCGAACCCCGCCGTGACCGGAGCCGCCGTGGCCGCGATCACGGAGCGGATCGGCGTGCGCGCGGGCAGTTGCGTTCTGCCGCTGCATCATCCGGTTCGGGTCGTGGAGGAGTGGTCGATCGTCGACAACCTCTCGGCCGGGCGGGTGGGCGTCTCGTTCGCCGCCGGCTGGCAGCCGAACGACTTCATCTTTCAGCCGCAGAACTACCCGGACGCCAAGACGCGCACCGTGGAGATGATCGAGACGGTGCGCAAGCTCTGGCGCGGCGAGACGTTGAGTTTCCCTGGTCCCCGCGGCGACGTCGCCGTCCGCACCCTGCCACGCCCGGTCCAGGCCGAGCTCCCGATCTGGTACACGACGGCGGGCAACCCGGAGTCGTATGAGCTGGCCGCCAGGATCGGGGCGAACGTGCTCACCCACCTCCTCGGCCAGACCGCCGATGAGCTCGCGGACAAGATCACGCTCTATCGCAGGGCGTGGAAGGCCGCCGGCCACAAGGGTGTGGGGCAGGTCGCGTTGATGCTCCATACGTTCGTCGGCGATAGCGATGCGGAGGTCAAGGAGCTCGTCCGTGCGCCCATGAAGGCGTACCTCGGGACCTCGATCTCGCTGATCAAGGGATTCGCCGCTGCCTTCCCGACCTTTAAGAAGGGCAAGGATGGCAAGGCACCGGAGCTCGACTTCCAGAGCCTCACGCCCGACGAGATGGACGCGTTGCTCGACTACTCGTTCGAGCGCTACTACGAGACCAGCGGGCTCTTCGGCACGGCCGAGACGTGTGCGGCGATCGTCGATCGCCTCAAGGGCATCGGCGTCGATGAACTCGCCTGCCTGATCGATTTCGGAGTGGAGTCCGGGCGGGTGCTGCAGCATCTCAAGCACCTCAATCGCGTCCGCGCGGTGACGAGCCGCCCTCGCACGACCTTCGGCGACCAGTCGATCGCCGCGCAGATCGCCCGCCATCGGGTCACCCACCTGCAATGCACGCCTTCAATGGCCGGGATGCTGGTGGCGAACGACCGCAGTCGGGACGCGCTGCGAGGCCTGCAGACCGTCTGTATCGGCGGCGAGGCGTTCCCGCCCGCGCTCGCATCGGAGTTGCTGCGGCTCGTGAACGGCGAACTCTTCAACATGTATGGACCGACGGAGACCACGATCTGGTCGGCGATGCACCACGTGGCGAGCGCCGAGGGGTCGATTCCACTGGGCCGACCGCTCGCGAACACGACCCTGTACGTTCTCGATCCGTTCGGCCAGCCGGTGCCGCAAGGCGTACCGGGTGAGCTCTTCATCGGTGGCAAGGGCGTGGTCCGCGGGTACTGGCGCCGCCCCGACCTCACCGCTGAACGCTTCGTTGCCGATCCCTTCCAGAACGACCGCGGCTCGCGCCTGTATCGGACGGGGGATCTCGTGCGCTGGCGAGCGGATGGTACCCTGGAGTTCCTCGGCCGGCTCGATTTCCAGGTCAAGGTGCGTGGGTACCGGATCGAACTCGGCGAGATCGATGCCGCGCTCGCGGCCCATCCGGCGGTTCGCGAGGCCGTCGTCGCGGCACGGCGCGAGTCCGACGGGGACCATCGGCTCATCGGTTATGTCGTCTGGCGCAGCGGCGAAACCCCCGATCTCATCTCGTTACGCGAGTATCTGCGGCAGACGCTGCCCGAGTTCATGGTACCGGCCAAGTTCGTCACCCTCCGCGAGATGCCGCGCACCCCGAATCAGAAGATCGACCGCAAGGCGCTGCCGGCCCCCGAATCGGCTGCGGCGCTGCCGGCGGTCGCGGCGGCGGCTCCCGTCGCCGCGGTCGGTGAGCTCGAAACGCTCATCTCCGGGGTGTGGACCGAGGTGCTCAAGCTGCCCTCGGTGGGCGTGCAGGATAACTTCTTCGATCTGGGCGGCCATTCACTGCTCGCCGTGCAGGTACATTCGCGTCTGAAGAAGAAGCTTGCCCGCGATCTCTCGATCACCGACCTGTTCCGGTTTCCGACGGTGCGGGGACTGGCGGGCTATCTCGGCGGCGAGGCGGATGGCGACGCGGTACAGAGTGGAATCGACCGCGCCGCGCAGCGGCGCGAGATGGCGGCCCGGCGTACCCGCCGGCCGACTACGTGAGTCGCGAGGATCAGGATGACTGAGGCACGAGAGTACAGCGGCAACGAGATCGCGATCGTCGGGATGGCCGGGCGCTTTCCGGACGCACGGACGTTGGCGGAGTTTTGGCGGAACATCGAAGGAGGCGTCGAGTCGATCCGGGTGCTCGGGGACGAGCAACTGCGGTCGGCCGGCGTGTCGGAAGAGTCGATCGCCGATCCGAACTATGTGAAGGCGGCGGCGGTGCTCGACGATATGGAGTGGTTCGACGCTCCGTTCTGGGGCTTCACACCGCTCGACGCATCGATGATGGACCCGCAGCATCGACTCTTCCTGGAGTGCTCCAACGAGGCGCTCGAGGACGCCGGTCACTCGCCGAAGGAGTTCCCGGGCGCGATCGGGGTGTACGCCGGGTGCGGGATGCAGGCGTACATGTCCTACAACTTGCTCCCGAATCGGAAGCTCATGGAGGGAGCCGGGCTCTTTCTGGTGCGGCACACCGGAAACGACAAGGACTTCCTTTCCACCCGCGTCTCCTACCAGCTGAATCTCCGCGGCCCGAGCGTGAACGTCCAGACCGCGTGCTCGACCTCGCTCGTGGCGATGCACCTCGCGTCGCAGAGCCTCCTGTCCGGCGAGTGCGACATGGCTCTTGCGGGCGGCGTGACGATCGAGCAGCCACACCGGGTGGGCTATCACTACCGGGATGGCGAGATCCTTTCGCCGGACGGCCACTGCCGGTCATTCGACGCCTCGTCGAAGGGCACCGTCTTCGGCTCGGGCGCGGGCGTCGTGGTGCTTCGCCGCCTCGAGGACGCGCTCCGCGATGGCGACCGGGTGCATGCGGTCATTCGTGGCTCGGCGATCAACAACGACGGGTCCAATAAGGTGGGGTATCTCGCGCCCAGCGTCGACGGTCAGGCCTCGTCGATCGTCGAGGCGCTGGGGATCGCCGGCGTGAGCGCCGATTCGATCAGCTATGTCGAAGCCCACGGCACTGGGACGCCAGTCGGTGACCCGATCGAGGTGACCGCCCTCACCCAGGCCTTCCGCACCGGCACCAAGCGCACCGGGTTCTGCGGCTTGGGCTCGTTGAAGACCAACATCGGCCACCTCGACACGGCCGCCGGGGTGGCGGGCCTCATCAAGACGGTGCTGGCGATGCGGCATCGAAAGATGCCGCCGAGCCTGCATTTCGAGAGTCCGAATCCGACGATCGACTTCGCGGCGAGCCCGTTCTACGTGAATGCGAGGCTCAAGGACTGGAAGAGCGACGGTCCGCTCCGCGCCGGCGTCAGTTCGCTCGGCGTCGGCGGCACCAATGCGCACGTCATCCTCGAGGAAGCGCCCGCTCGGCCTGCCTCCGGCCCATCGCGTCCCCTGCAGCTCCTGACGGTGTCGGCGCGTACCACGAGTGCGCTCGACACCGCAGCGGCGAACCTCGCGGACCACCTCGACAGTCATCGGGACATCCCGCTGGCCGATGCCGCTTTCACCCTGCACGTCGGCCGAACGTCGCTCAAGGAGCGTCGTATCGTGGTGAGCAGCAGCGCCGAGGATGCCCGTCAGGCGCTCGATGCGAACGCGAAGGAACGGGTCTTCTCGGACACGGCG
Organism: Acidobacteriota bacterium; assembly: GCA_031401755.1. Classification (GTDB taxonomy): domain Bacteria; phylum Acidobacteriota; class Polarisedimenticolia; order Polarisedimenticolales; family Polarisedimenticolaceae; genus JANNRU01. The sequence goes on from JANNRU010000511.1 coordinate 6,350, forward strand.
AGCGACTCCGCGACTGCGGCCTTCCTGTTCGCCGGCGGCGGGGCGCAGTACGCCGGGATGGGACGTGACCTGTACGACCGTGAACCCGTGTATCGGCGCGCCGTGGACGAGTGCCTTGGCTATCTCGACCCCGGGCAGTTGCGCGAGGTGCGCGAGCTCTTGCTCCCCCCGGACGGGCAGGACGGCGCGTCAGCTCACTTGCAGCGCCCGTCGCTCGCCTTGCCGGCGCTGTTCGCGACCCAGTTCGCCATGGCCAAGCTCCTCGAGTCCTGGGGAATCACCCCGGACGCGATGATCGGTCACTCCATGGGTGAGTACACCGCGGCGCATCTCGCCGGAGTCTTCTCCCTGCGTGACACGGTGCGGCTGGTTGCGCTCCGCGGTCGCCTTTTCGAGCAGGTGCCCGCCGGCGCGATGCTCAGCGTGCCGCTCGGAGAAGCGGCGCTGCGTCCGCTGCTCGGATCGGAGCTCTCGCTCGCTGCGGTGAACGCCCCCGGGCTCTGCGTCGCGTCGGGCCCCGTCGCCGCGATCGCCGCACTCGAGCGGTCGCTCGCTGCGCAGGAGGTCGAGGCCAAGCGACTGCACATTGCCGTCGCCGCCCACTCGGCGATGCTCGAACCGATCCTCGAGGAGTTCGGCGCGTTCTTCCTGACCATCCCGATGAACGCGCCGACCCGCCGGTTCGTCTCGAACGAGACCGGAACGTGGATCACCGCCGAGCAGGCAACCGATCCGGCGTACTGGGTCCGTCACCTCCGGAACACGGTCCGATTCGCCGACGGTATCAAGGAACTCGTCGGCGATCCCGCGCGGGTGCTCGTGGAGGTCGGTCCCGGGCGGGTGCTCGCGAGTCTCGCGCGCCAGCACCCTGATCGCCAAGCCTCGCAGCTCGTGATGACGTCGATGCGGCATCCGGACGAAGAAGGGGACGATCAAGCGACGGCGCTGACCGCGCTCGGCCGGCTCTGGACCCGAGGCGTCAGTCCGGATTGGAAGGCCTTCTGGGCGGGGGAGCAGCGACAGCGGGTCGGGCTACCGACGTATCCGTGGGAGCGTCAGCGGCACTGGATCGAGGCACCGGTGGGGACGCCCGAGTCGGCGCCGAGCGACGCGAGGCGGGCGCGAGTGGATGACTGGTTCGCCCGCCCCTCGTGGCGCCAAGAGGTCCCGCTCCCGCTGCCGGTGGCGCACGAGGAACGGGTACTCCTGTTCGGCGACGATGTGGGCGTCGCCGACGGGCTCGGCGACCTGCTCGGTTCGCTCGGACGTCGGGTGCAATTCGTTCACCCTGGTGCCGCGTTCGGGCGGGTCGGCGATCGCTTCACGCTCCGCCCAAGCAACGTTGCGGACCACGGACAGCTGATCACCGCACTCCTCGCCGAGGGCGAGATGCCCGCGCGGGTGGTGTTTTGTTGGGGACTCGGCCAGGGCGTGCCGGAGCTCGCCACCGTGCTCGACAACGGCTTTCACGCGCTGCTGGCCTTCGCACAGGCGCTCGCCAACGAGGCGCCCGATGCCGCCTTCTCCCTCGATGTCCTCACCAACGACCTGCAACGGATCGGGGGTGAAGCGGCCCTTGCCCCGGTGCGAGCCCTCCTGCTCGGCCCCACGCGGGTGATCCCGCGCGAGTTCCCGAACGTGCAGAGCCGCTCGATCGACGTCCGAATCCCGACAACGGCACGAGACCGCTCGACACTCGCCGCCCAGCTGGCGGCGGAGATCACGAGCGCGCCCGCGGCGGAAACGATCGCGATGCGCGGCCCGGATCGCTATGTGCAGGACGCCGTGCCGCTGGCGATGGGCGCGGCGACCTCGCGGCTCCGCGAACGGGGCGTCTATCTCATCACGGGCGGACTCGGCGGTATCGGTTACGCCCTGGCGGAGCATCTGGCCAGGACGCGTCATGCGCGTCTCGTGCTGGTCGGTCGCGGCGCCACCGCGCGGCGTGCCGCCGCTCGGGTCGCCTCCCTGGAGGCCCTCGGGGCGGAAGTGGAGGTCGTGCAGGCGGACGTCGCTCGCGTCGATCAGATGCGGGCGGCGGTGGACGCCGCGAGAGCGCGCTTCGGCACTCTGCATGGTGTCTTCCACGCCGCCGGCACGCTCGGCGACAGTTTGATCGCGCTCAAGAGCCGCGAGGACGCCGAGCGGGTGCTCGCGCCCAAGGTGGATGGCACGCTGGCGCTCGACGCGGCGCTCGGGGAGCTGCCACTCGATCTCGTCGTGCTCTTCTCCTCGGTCAGCTCGGTCGCGGGGCTCGCGGGGCAGGCCGACTACGCGGCCGCGAACGCGTTCCTCGACGCCTTTGCGCACGAGCGGAGTGCCCGGACCGGACAGTTCACAATCGCGGTCGGCTGGAGCGCCTGGAAGGACGTCGGCATGGCCGCCGCGATCACGAGCGGTCACGGTAGCGGCGGTGGGATCGGCGAGGTCATCCATCCCATGGTCGGCACCCGGGTGTGGGCGAGCGCGGACGCCGAGATCTTCGCGGCGGAACTGGCCGTCGCATCCCACTGGGTCCTGGCCGAGCACCGCCTCCGCGGAGGGCGCGCGCTGATCCCGGGAACCGGCTATCTCGAGATCGCGCGAGCCGCGCTCGAGGCGAGGCCGCAACCGCGCGCCGTCCAACTACGGGACGTGGCCTTCATGTCCCCCTTCGTCGTCGAGGATGATTCGCCGCGCGAGCTGCGGGTGCACATCGCCCACACCGGCGCGGACAGTCGCTCGGTGGTGATCGCCGGTCGCACGGTGACGGAGGACGGGCGGTCGCACTGGCAGGAGCACGTCACCGCGACCGGAGGCTATGTCGACGAGGTGGCGCCCCCCCCGCTGGATCTCGCGGCGATCAGCGCCCGCTGCACGGTGCGCGAGGAGCGATTCACGGGCACGGAACAGAATCCGCATCTCGAGTTCGGTCCGCGTTGGAATAACCTTCGCGCCATTCGGTACGGCCGCGACGAGGCGATCGCCGAACTCGTGCTGCCCGAGGGATTCACCGAGGACCTCGCGACCGTTCCGCTGCATCCCGCCCTGATGGACATGGCCACCGCCTGCGCCGAGGCGCTGGTCCCGGGCTTCGATGGGGCACGCGACTTCTATGTGCCGCTCTCCTACACCCGGCTGACCATGTTCGGGCCTCTGCCGGCCCGAATCCGGAGCCATGTGCGCCTCGCGCCGAACGATTTCGATCCCTCGGAGATCATCGTCTTCGACGTGACGATCACCGACGAGGCGGGCACGGTGCTCGTGGACATCGGAGAGTTCATGATGACTCGGGTCACCGATACCGCGCAGCTGCACGAGGCCGGATCGCGTGGTGCCCATCGGCGGGCCCACGCGAACTTCGAGCCCGCGATCTCATCCGACGCACCCCCGCCGATGGTGCAGGGCCTCGAAGAGGCGATCACCGCCGAGGAGGGGATGCGGGCCATCGACCTGATCGTCTCCGGCCCGGCCGTCGCGCAACTGTTTTGCACGCCGAAGGACGTCCGGGCGCTCGTCGCCGAGCTTCGCGCCGCGCTGGTGCCGAAGTCCGCGAAGGCGGAGCCCGCGCTCGTGGCGGTGCCCACCGTCCCGCTTCATGAGATCGAGGCGGTGCTCGCGAGCCACGAGGTGGTGAGCCAGTGTGTCGTGCTGCAGCGGCGGAATCGTCCGGGTGAGCTCAAGCTCGTCGCCTACGTCGTCTTCGCCTCGGGCGAGCAGGCCACGGTCAGCGATCTGCGCCGGTTCCTCAAGTCCCGACTGCCGGAACATCTCGTGCCGTCGACCTTCGTGGATCTCCACGCACTGCCGACGCACGGGGATGGGTCCGTGGATCGCGCGGCGCTGCCCGATCCATTCGGGGCCGCGGACGACTACGTGGCGCCCCGCACCGATGTCGAGATTCTGATCGCGGAGATGTGGAAGGATGTGCTCGGCATCGGCCGGGTGAGCGTGTACGACAACTTCTTCGACGTCGGTGGACACTCGCTGCTCGCGGTACGCGTGGTCACCCGAATCGACAAGAAGCTTGGTGTGCGGCTCAACCAGGCCGTGATGGTCCTGCAGACACTCGAGCAGATCGCCGCTGAGTGCGACAAGCGCCGTGGAGCCTCGCCGAGCGCGCCCACCGTGCCCGACGGGCCGTCGCCCGACGTCCCCGCGCCGACGAGCGGACTCGGCAAGAAGCTGTTCAACGCATTGAGAGGCAAGTGAGAACACCGGGCGGGCCGGACTCTCAGGTGGGAGACGCGATCACTGAGGAAGAGTAACCCGGCTACCTTGGAAGCCAGGAGAACCCCATGCTGATCCGAATCCCCGCGGCGAGCCTGATGCTGTTCCTGGGCCTGCTCGGCTTCCTCCACGCCCAGTCCGCCGATCTGATCCTAACCGGCGGCAAGGTCCGCACGGCCACCGGCTGGGCCGACGCGATGGCGGTGCGGCGCGGGGTGATCGTGGCCGTGGGTGACGCTGCCCAGGTGGCGAGGCGGCGGGGCCCTCGGACCCGGGTGATCGATCTCCACGGCGGCGCCGTCCTGCCCGGGCTCCACGACACCCATGTCCACCCGCTCCACGGCGGGATCAGCGCGCGCCGCTGCAAGGTTCCCCAAGGCTCGAACCTGGCCGCGACCCAGGCGATCGTGAAAGCGTGCGCGGCTCGAGCCCGCCCCGGTGAATGGGTACTGGGCGGCCAGTGGGATGCCCCGCCGTTGGGCGCTGTGCCGAATCGGAAGGCCCTCGACCAAGTGGCTCCCAATGAGCCGGTCCTCCGATTGGTCGGTGGTGCCGTCGGTGAACCCGTGGATCGGGATCGAGACGCTGGTCACCCGGCAGGTAGCGGGCGGCAGTACCACCACGTTCGGCGCGGTCGAAGCGATCACGCTGGGCCGAGGCAATCGATCTCTTTACCGTGAACGCGGCCCGCCAGGAACGTCGGGCCCACCAGCTGGGCCGCCTGGAGCCCGGGTTGCTGGCGGATTTCATCGTGGTGGACCGGAGTCCCTTCGAGGTGCCGATCACCGAGGT
>JANNRU010000512.1:0-16310 GCA_031401755.1 Acidobacteriota bacterium
TTCCAGTTCGTGCTCAACGGTGAAGCAGCGGCGCCACGACGTGTGGCGCGCGGATTCGAGACCTTTCAGGTCGTGGCGGTTCTCCAGGACTGGTCCGAACAGAGCAGTCTTGGCGCCGGCAGCGCCTGGACCGATGTCCGCGCGATTCACCTCGAGCTTTCAGCGGCGGCCGCGCTTCGGGACCGGACGATCCGGCGCACGTTCTCGAACGACGTGGTTCCGCGTAACGTGTTGTCGAGGTGATGCGCCGATGAAAAGGGACGAACGCGGCTTTGCCTTGCTCACGGTGATCATGGTCATGACGATGCTGATGGCCGTCATGCTGGCCTACGCCGTCGTGACCCGTGTCGACCAGGGGGTTACGGGAAACGCCTTCAACCGGACCCGCGGCTACTACGCGGCCGAGGCGGCCTTGAATCTGCGCGCGGAGGAGATCCGCCAGACCTTCCTCGATTACCGCCGACCCAGCGGCACCGCGCCGGCCGACGGGATCGGCAACGTGCCCTGCGCTGGGAGCAACCAAGGAAATGGGGATTTCGTCTGTCGGACGGACGCCTTCGGCGGACGGGCGGTCGTCAGTTTCATCAAGGAGATGCCCGGCAATCCGACGTCGATGGTGGTGCCCGCCGGCGAGCCCTTCGAGAACTTGAATGCCCAACGCTATGGCTACGACGTCCATTCCGTCGCCAGCGGTCCGCGAGGGTTTCCTGAGGCGATCCTCGACATCGAGTTCAGCAGCCGTTTGGTCCCGCTGTTCCAGTTCGCCGCGTTCTACAACAAGGATCTCGAGATCCACCCGGGTCCGCCGATGACCCTGGCCGGCCCCGTGCACTCCAACGGCGATCTCTACCTCGGCTCGGGCGGCGGGTTGGACATCCTGGGGCAGGTCACGACGGCCGGACGTCTGTACCAGGGACGGAAGACCGATACGACCTGCTACGCAGGGGGCGTCCGCGTTCCCGATCCCGGTACGCTGAGATCGTTACCGGCCTGTTCGGGATCGGCACTGCGGCAGTACGTCACGGCGGATCTCACCCCCTGGAACGGCAGGATCCGTGACGGCGTGGACGTGCTGATGGTGCCCGAGCCCGAGGAGTTCGACGCAACGCCCGGTTCGTTCTACTGGGATAACGCCGACGTGCGCATCGCGCTGAAGCTCGGCGTGGGTCCGCCCAGCGTGGAGCTGCGCCGGGCTGACGGGACGGTCGACGCGGCCGGAAGCACCACGCTCAACGGCTGCGGCCCGGCGCTCTCGCGCGCGGTCGGGATCTCGAGCACTTTTTACAATCTGCGCGAGTCCAAGTCGATCCAGATGCTGGAGATCAATACCGAGCGCTTGCTGAACTGTCTGAATGAGAACAACTCGCTGATGGGTGGCAAGAGTCTCGATGATGCGACCGGGGGCGGCCTGGTCTGGTACCTGACCGTGGACGGCCCGCTGTCCTCGACGATCAACGGTTACGGCGTCCGGGTCTCGAACGGCGGCGAGCTGCGGGCCACCACGGGTGTTCCCACCCCGATCCGTGGCTTGAACATCGTCAGCGATCAGGCCGTCTATGTGAAGGGAGATTTCAACGCCACCGCCAAGAAACCGGCTGCGGTCATGGCCGATTCGATCAACGTTCTTTCCAGCGCCTACGGGGACGGCGAACACAGCCTCGCGCTATCCGCTGCGGCCCGCCAAGCCTCGACCGCGGTGATCAACGCCGCCTTTCTCGCCGGTACGGATGTCACCGGCGGGGTTGAAGGACCCGGCGGTCAGAGCGGGGCCTACAATGGCGGGTTGGAGAACTACCCGCGCCTGCACGAGAACTGGTCGGGCGTGACGCTGACCTATCGCGGATCCTTCGTCAGTCTCAACGCTCCCCGCCATGTGAACGGGCCACACACCACACCGAATCTGTACAGCCCACCCAATCGGAACTGGGGATTCGACACGGACTTCAATGACGCGGCCAGACTTCCGCCGATCACGCCACGCTTTGTCTACCTCCGGCAGGACCTGTTCGTCCGCGACTTCGATCGCTGAAAGAGTGACAAGAATTGTCACGGCCTCCCGTCCGAAGTCGGTTCGACTTGATTTGAGCGGGTCCAGCCCCCACCTTTGACGAGGCGAACCGATTCAGGACCGGGGAAGCCCTTGTGCAATCCCGGCCGCTGCGCCAACGCCGAGGCATTCGATCTGATGATCACCCCGAGTGAGACCGCGCCGCCGGCGGCGCTGTACGAACGACTACGGCAACAGATCGAGGACTACCTCGACGAGTCGAAGAGTCGCGCCGAGGTCGCGCACGCGTTACTGAAAACGATCGATGCCGCCTTCCTGGAGAGTGAGATCGATTGCTTGTTGCCTGGGCGGTTGGGATTCGACTCGGTTGCTGCCGGGTTGGCGACGAAGGCTGATGCGTCCCTTGACACCCTGCCCGACATCGTCTTCATCCTCGACGAATGCGGGACGATCGTTGATTGCCGCGGGGGCGACGAGCAGGATCTGCTCTTCCCTCGAGAGCGACTGATCGGCAAGCGGGTTACGAACTGCCCGTTCGAGGACACCGGCCCGAAGTTCGAGTTCGCTATCTCGGTCGCCCGCGATGCGCAGAGTGTGATCCCCGTCGACTACGGCCTGCTCTTGAACGGAACTCTGGCGCAGTTCGAGGCGCGGGTCGTCCGCCGGACCGCTGGAGGCTTCTTGGCCGTCGTGCGCAACACGACGCGAGATGGCCGCGCCGACGGGCTGTCCATCGCCGGAACGCAGCGCCCGGTTTCGCCCTCGATGCTGCGAGCGACACTCGAAGCGACGGCCGACGGGATCGTCGTCGTCGACAACGGCGGAACCATCGTCACGTCCAACAAGATCTTTCGCGAGATGTGGCAGATCCCTGAAGAGCTATTACAGCCTGGCCAGGAGTCAGCCATCGCCGATTTCGTTCTGGCGCAGCTGAAAAAGCCCGACATCGTACGAGCCAAATCGATCGCGATCCAATCCGGCACGCAAGCGCGGACCACGGACATCGTTCAGTTCCACGACGGCCGGTTCTTCGAATGCGTGTCGATGCCTCAGCGAATCGACGGCGAAGGCCTCGGCCGGGTCTGGAGCTTCCGGAACGTCACGGACCGCATGCAAGTCGAGCGGCGCATTCGCCACAACGCCTATCACGACTCGCTGACCGGACTGGCAAACCGAGCGCTGTTTCAGGATCGTCTAGCACAGGAAGTCGGTCGGGCGCGGCGCGCGGGCAGTATCACGGCATTGTTTCTGCTCGACCTCGACCGGTTCAAGACGGTCAACGACACCCTCGGGCACGCCGCCGGAGACAAGCTGCTGGTCGAGGTGGCCCGGCGGCTGCACTCGAGAAAGCGTGACGGCGACACGATTGCGCGACTCGGAGGTGACGAGTTCGTGCTCATCGTCTCGAACTTGCGACATCGGGAGGACGCCGCCAGCGTCGCCGAGCAATTGCTCGAAGTGCTCAAGCCGCCGATCCAGGTCGCCGAACACGAGCTCCATATCTCGGCCAGCATCGGGATCGCCATCTTCCCCGACGATGGCGAGGAGGTAACCGCCCTGATGAAGAGCGCCGACATGGCGCTCTATCGGGCCAAGGAGCTCGGCCGCGACAATTTCCAGATCTTCGAGCCGCGGCTCAACCAGCGCGCAATGGAGCGGCTGGTGATGGAGAGCGACCTGCGGCGGGCGATCCACGACCAAGAGTTCTTGCTGCACTTCCAGCCCCAATTCGAGCTGAAAACCGGAAAGATGCGCGGCGTCGAGGCGTTGGTCCGTTGGGCCCAGGGGGGGGAGCTCATCTCGCCGGCCAAGTTCATTCCGATCGCCGAAGAGTGCGGTCTGATCGTTCCACTCGGGAGCTGGGTGCTCAAGGAATCGATCTTGCGCTGCGCCGAGTTCAACCGTTACAGTCGCGAGCCGTTGCGAATGTGCGTCAACGTCTCGGCATTGCAGATCCAGCGACCGAATTTTGCCAATGAGGTGGCGTTGCTGCTGCAGGAAGCGGGGCTTTCCCCGGATCGGCTCGTGATCGAGCTCACGGAGAGCGCGCTGATGCGCAATCCCGGCCAGGGATCCTACGGCATGGAGCAGTTGAACCAAATGGGCGTCGGAATCGCCATGGACGATTTCGGCACCGGGCACTCGTCGTTGAACTACCTGTCCGTGCTGCCGGTGTCGTTGATCAAGATCGATCGTTCCTTCGTGGAAAACTGTGTCAAGCGCAAAACCGACGCCGCAGTCCTCGCGGCCATCGTCACGATGGGCCACGCGCTGGGTTTGAAGGTGCTCGCCGAAGGCGTCGAGACCGAGGACCAGGTAGGCGTTCTCCGATCGCAGGGCTGTGACGAGGTGCAAGGCTACCTCTACGGCCGACCGGTGCCGTCCGAGCGCTTGATCGAGTTGCTCGGACATCGCTGAAAACGGAGCCAGGCGCCTTTCTCACTCCAGGATTCGGAGTCGTCGCCAGAGTGTGGTGCGGCTGATGCCGAGGATCGACGCCGCGCGCTCGCGGTTGCCACCGGCGATCTCGAGCGCTTTTCGGAGCCGCTCGCGTTCGTCGGCAATGTCGTGAAGCGCCGGCTCGGTGGATCGCGGTTTCTTCGTCCCGCCACCGCCGAGCCTCCGGGCGCCGGTGAGCACGGTCTCCGGCAGATCCTCGACCTCGATCGCTTCGCCCTGCGCTAGGATCACTGCGCGTTCGATAGCGTTCTGCAGCTCCCGCACGTTTCCGGGCCAGACGTGGTTCGCGATCGCGCACTTCGAGGCACGGGACAAACCACGAATCTTCTTCGAGAATCGTCGAGACTGTTCGCTGACGAACTCTTGCGCCAGCAACAGAGCGTCATCGCCGCGGTCGCGCAACGGTGGCAGCGGGATCGTCACTACTGCAAGCCGATAGTAAAGATCGTCGCGAAACGTACGATCGCGGATCATCGTCTCCAGGTCGCGATGGGTCGCGGCCAGCACGCGTACGTCGACCTTGCGCGCGCGCGGCTCGCCTAGGCGCTTGATCTCGCCTTCCTGGAGAGCGCGGAGAATCTTCGTCTGCGCCGAAAGCGAAAGGTCCCCGACCTCGTCGAGAAACAACGTTCCGCCGTCGGCCGACTGGAACAGCCCTTCACTGTCGCGCACCGCACCGGTAAAAGCACCCTTGATGAAGCCGAACAGCTCCGCCTCTTGGAGAGTCTCCGGCAACGCGCTGCAATTCACGGCGACGAACGGTTTGTCGGCGCGTGAGGACAGCGCGTGAATCGCGCGCGCGACGAGCTCTTTTCCCGTCCCGCTCTCCCCGCGGATCAAGACCGTCGTGTCCAGCGGAGCCACGACTCGCACCAGATGACGGACCCTGTTGAGGGTCGCGCTCGTTCCGAGCATCTCGCCTGCACGAGGCTCGCGGGTCAACGTGGATTGCAGGCGCGAGATCGTCTTTTCGTTCGTGCGCAGCGTCTGCCGTTGCTGCTGGATCGTGCGCAACAGCTCGTCGAGCATCTCGGGGAGCCGCTGGGGTTCGTAGTCCGGGTTCTCGCGCCGAGCGAGTTCGGGAAGCTCGTCGGCAAATCCGACCACGAAGCGACAGCGCGAAGCCCCCATGGCCTGGCACTCGGTCTCGGCGACGACGGTCGCGCGGCCCGTCGCTGACGAGGAGTGGCCGGTCGCGTAACCGACGAGCGTCCAGCAGACGGGCTCGGAACTGCGGCCGATCAGGGCCAGGTGCTGCTCGGCCTCGTAGGAGTTCTCCCAATAAGCCTCGATGTGGTACCGACCCCGCTCGAGATCCACGACGGACTTGGCTTCGTCGCGCACGATCCGCGCGACCCCCTCCAGAGCGTGGAGTGCCGGGCCGTAGTCCAGCTGGCGGGTCGCGCTCGCGGTCGGGAAACGTTCCGCCAGCGCGGCCCCATCGGCGAGCCCGGCGGCGTGGCCGAAGCGCTTCATCAAAGCCCGCGCGGCCTCGAAGCCCACCGTTTCGATCAGTTCCTTTCTGAGACAGCCCAGGGCCGCCGCCGAAAGCATGACCATGCGATAGTCCTTGAGACGGATCTGGCCCCGTTCGGGCTCGAATCGGAGCACGCTCGCCAGGTTGATTTCCCGGGACGGGGCCATCGGAGCCTCCACGTGAAACGTCGCAATGAAACATACATCGTTTCAGTGAAACGTCTAGAAACGAACCGAGACCCTTGGGCCACCGAGAGCCATGGGTCTAGGCTGTTTTTCGGGTGGCATGCCAATTGATTGAGGGCGGTGGGTTCGACGTTAAAGATGAGGACACCGCGATGATCACGATCCGACGTTCCGACGACCGTGGCTACACCAACCTCGGCTGGCTCGATTCCCAGCACACGTTCTCGTTCGGCGATTATTTCGACCCGGATCACCAGGGCTTCCGGGCCCTGCGCGTCATCAATGAGGACCGGGTCCGTCAGGGGGCCGGGTTCGGAATCCACGGCCACCGCGACATGGAGATCGTCTCCTACGTCCTTTCCGGGAGCCTGGCCCACGAGGACAGCCTGGGGAACCGCTCGATCCTGGCGGCCGGCGACGTCCAGAGAATGACGGCCGGGAGCGGGGTGCGGCACTCGGAGAGCAACCCGTCGCTCGTCGAGCCCGCGCACTTTATCCAGATCTGGATCCTCCCCGAGCGCGAGGGTCTCGAGCCGAGCTACGCCGAGGCCCACGTCAGCGACGCGGACAAGCGCGGCCGGCTGCTGGCGCTCGCCTCGCGCCGCCCCCAGAACGGAGCGCTTGAGATCCACCAGGACGTCGATCTGTACGCGACGATCCTCGATTCGGGTACGTCGGTCCGTCACGAAATGCACCCCGGCCGGCATGCGTGGGTTCAGGTCGTTCGGGGCGAGTTGACGATCAATGAACAGAAGCTCGCCGGTGGTGATGGTGCTGCGGTCAGCCGCGAGTCGGCCCTCGTGCTCGCCGCCAAGACCGAGGCCGAACTGTTGCTGTTCGACCTCGCTTGAACGAAGGTCGAAATCGGCGCGACTCGATCCGGCCCGCGGTGGTAGCTTCCTCGCCATCGACGAAAGGTGAGTTTCGATGAATCATTCGGTCTGGACGCGTTTTCTTCTCTGCGTGCTTTTTGCGGTCTCGATCGCGTCGGCCGAAGACGGTCTGCGTTGGTCGCTCGGACTCGGCGTGATCTCGTCACCCCGACCCTACGTGGGCGCCGACGACGAACTCCAGCCGATCCCGCTGCTCGAGCTGAAATACAAACGGCTCTACGTCGAGGGCACCCGGGCCGGTTACCATTTCCTCGACTCACGCGATTTCCAATTCGACCTTCGCGCGCAAGCGCGGTTCGCCGGCTTCGACGAGGGAGACTCGACGTTCTTGCGCGGCATGGGTGACCGCAAGGAGACTCTCGACGGGGGCCTGGCCCTGAGCTGGAAGCTCGGGAGTTTCGATCTCGGCGTCGACGTGGTCGGCGACCTGCTCGGCCGCAGCGACGGCATCGAGGCGACCACGACGTTGACACGGCCGAAGTTCTTCGCCGACGGAAAGGTCGCACTATTTCCCTCGGTGGGCTTCGACTGGCAGAGCGAAAAGCTCGTCGACTATTACGCCGGAGTGCGCCCCAATGAGGCGCTGCCCGATCGACCGGCCTACGCTGCCGACGCGACCCTCAACATCGATCTGGGCCTCGCGCTGATCCTTCGATTCTCCGAACACTGGCGGAGCGTGGCTGTAATCAACGGACAGCGACTTGGCAGCGCGTACGACGACAGCCCGATCATCGAGGACAGCTGGGGAGTCTTTGGTCTCGTGGGCCTGGCCTACGAGTTCTGAAAGCGTCGGGGATGAAGGATCTCGCCGCGGAACGGGGTGGCGGTAAGCGGATCTGGCTTACAGCGGTCGCGGTGCTCGCCGTTCTCCCTCACCTGGTCGTGCTGGGAAATCCGCTCCTGCATGACGCGCCGATCGCGATTCTGAACAACGCCGCGGTGCAGTCCGCACCGATCGCACAGCTTTGGACCCGCGATTTCTGGGGGCTTGATCCCAAGGCGGGGACCACCTGGAGCGGATCGTGGCGACCCCTCGTCTCCGCGACCTGGGCCGCGCAGGCGCGCAGCGCGGGAAACGCGGCCTGGCTCTACCACGCGGGCGATCTTGGAATCCATGCGGCCTGCGCGGCAGCGCTGTTCGCGCTCATGGTCGCACTCGGCACCGCGCGCGCGCCGGGCGCGGCCTTGACGCTGCTCTTCGCCTGGCATCCGGTGACCACCGAGGCGGTCGCCAGCGTGGTCGGGCGCGCCGACCTGCTCGCCGCGTTCTTCTTGCTAGTCGCGCTGCTGATGCAACAGCGCGGGAAACAAGCGGCTGCCGTACTCGCGCTCGGGGCGTCGCTCCTGTGCAAGGAGAGCGCGGTGGGAGGTCCGCTCGTCTGTATCGCACTGACTTGGGCCTGCGGCGACGGCAGGCGGAGGTACGGGTTCCAGGCCGCGTGCCTGGGCCTGCTCGCCAGTTACCTGATCCTGCGCGGGTGGACACTCGGCGAAATCGGTGCGGTGCCGATGATCGACGCGTCGGACAACCCGCTCGTCGGTGCACCCTTGTTGACGCGCGGCGCCAGTGCGCTCGCTCTCATGTGGCTCGCCGCACGGCTGATCGTCTTTCCAATCGGGCTCAGTCATCTCTATGCAACGGGAAGCCTTGAAGTCGCCGGCGGGTTCGGCAGCCTCGGACCGATCGCGGGGCTAGGGCTCGTCGCATCGATGGCCGCTCTCGCTTGGCGGGTCCGCGATTCGCGGGTTCGCCTCGGAATCACCCTGTTCTTGTTCCCACTCTTGCCGGCCCTGCACTTGGTGACTCCGTCCGGTGTGCTGTTCGCGGAGCGCTGGCTCTACCTGCCGGTCGCCGGGGTGATGATCGCCATCGCGGGGCTCGCGCCCGAAAGACGATCGCGCACGGTCGTCGCTGGCGCCGTCGCGGTTGCATTGTTGTTCGCGGCGCTTGCGCTGCGGCGCGACCGGCAATGGCGATCGATGGAGCCACTCGTTGAGGCATCCCTGGCGGCCCGCCCGGACACGGCGAAACTGTGGAACGAGAAGGGCTTGCTCGCCATGAGCGCGGGCCGGCCGGGGCAGGCTGCCCATGCGTTCACCGAAGCCACGCGGCGCGTGCCGCAGGATGCGCGGCCATGGTTCCACCTCGCTGGCGCCCTGGAAGCTCTGGGCGACATCGACGGTGCCGAGCGCGCGTGGCGTCGGGTCGTCGATCTGGCACCCGCGGGCGCAGTCTGGGTCCGATTCGCCCAATGGCAAGCCGCAAACGGTCTGAACGATCGGGCCCGGGCGACACTCGAGGAGGCGCGTGGCCGTTTTCCTGACGATCCTGAAATCCGGAAGGCGCTCGCTGAGTTCCAACGACGGAATTGAAATTCGGCGTGATTCAGCCGAAACCCGCAACAACCCGGTTGAATCGCGAGTAGACTAAAAATCCGTAATCGACATTCGATCCGTTGCGCCCTAGCTTTGTTGCAAAGGCCTGCGGAACGCCGCGTAACATGTCGAGAATCACTCCCCGCATGAAGACCCGCCGCGAATCGATGTCGACCTGCGTGACGCAGTGTGGCTTCGGCTTGATCGATTTGATCTGCACGCTAGCGCTCACCGCGGTGGTTGCTGGAATTTTCGTACCCTCGGCGCTGCAGACCCTGCGCACCTACCATCGCAACGGTGCGGCGCGCGAGGTCCTGGCGCAGATTCGACACACGCAGCAACTCGCCGTGACGCGTCGTGGGGTCTACGGCTTTCATTGGCACGGCGACCCGGCCCTCGACGGATCGACCTCCGAATACCGCATAGTCCGCGACGCGAACCGCGCCTGTTCGTTTCCCGCGGAAGGAGCCGACCAAGATGGTACCAGCGTCGTCCAGGGCTGGCGCGACCTGCAGGATCAGTACGGAACGGTGACGATCCAGTCGATCAAAGACGCGAGTAATACCGACATCGGTGGCGTGATGTTCGATCCCCGCGGAGCGAGCATTTACACCTGCGCTGCCGTCAATTTTCCGATCCGCGTCACGGTCACTGACGACCGCGGAATCACGCGGTTGATCGAGATCGGTGCCGCCGGGGCGACGAAACTAATATGAACCGGAGTGGCGGATTCAGTCTGATCGAAGTGATGGTGGCGTCGCTTCTCTTGATGATCGCGATCCTCGGGGTCGCCGCGATGAGCATGACGGCTGCCGAGCACCTCCAGCGCAGCGGTCGAGAAACGGCCATGACGACCCTAGCGCAACAACGAATCGAGTTCTTGCGCAGCATCAATTACACCGCGCCCGCGCTCAACTCGGGTACGACCACCGAGATCCTGACCGGAACCTGGGTCGGCTATTCGCGGGTGACCACGGTCGCGGTCGATGCGCCACGAGTCGGTACCAAACGGGTCACCGTGACCGCGACGAGTCCGGGAGGCCGAAGCATCCAGCTGGCCTCGATCATTCGGAATAACTGACGATGCGACAGCAATACGACAGTGGATTTTCGCTTATCGAAGCCCTCGTTTCGACCGCGATTCTCAGTGGTATCGTCGTGGCCGGGGCCACGTTTTATTCGGTCAACAGTAACAGTTACGCCCGCGGTCAGTCGCTGGCGGCGACCCGCCAGAACGCTCGCGTCGCGTTGGAAACGATGGCACGCGAGATCCGCGTCGCGGGCTATGACATCTCCGGAGTCCGTGGAACCCTCGTCACCGTCGCCGCGATCCAAGCCGCCTCATCCACGAGCGTGACCTTCGTCGCCGACGTGAACACGAACGGAGTCCTAGACCTGGTCACTTACCGCCAGCAGGGCACCATGGTCCTGCGCGATCTGGCTCCCTGGAACGGCGCGGCGTTCCCCGCGAGCACGACGGGTGAAGTCTCCGACAACGTCGCCTCGCTGACCCTCACCTATTTCAACAAGGCCGGCGGCGTGATTGCCGCGCCAGTGGCCACGGGGAGCTTGCAACAGATCGCCCGTGTACGCATCGCCGTGGTCACCACCGTGACCACGATGGGCGAGACCGACAGTTTTCCGCTGCTGATCGACGTCCGAATTCGAAACATCACCTGAGCCGGAGGAACAGAGCGATGACTTTGACATGCCAAAAAGGAAGCGCGTTGATCGTGGTCCTGCTGCTATCGGTAGCCTTGGCGCTTCTCGGAGGAGCTTTCATGACGGTCTCCTTCACCGATCGTCAGATCTCCTCGAACGAGGTACAGGCGACCCAGGCTTTCGATCTGGCCGATGCGGGTCTCGATCACGCCGTCGAGCAACTGAAGGACCAAAACGCCGATACGTTGCTCGCGGCGGGTGGCGCGCTGTTCACCAATCAGGCGCTGGGCGCAGGCACCTACAGCGTGACCGTCACCAACAATACGAAACCGACGTTTCCGCTCGCGGCGGTGCCCGCCGATGCGGGCGGCATCAACGACGACACCGATGGGTACTTGGTACTGAACTCCACAGGACGGGTCAATGAGGCCGAGCGGCGCGTCCAGATCATCGTCTACGGGAGCGGCGGCCCGACGATGCCGCCGATCTTCCAGTGGGCCGCTTTCGGTCAGAGCTCCCTGAAGGCGCAAGGCAGCGGCAACTTCACGGGTGCCGTCGGAACGAACGGCAGCATGACCTTTAGTGGCGAGTCGCCGAAGATCACCGGCGATGCTTACGCGGGTGGAACGGTGCCCGCTGGGTGGACGACCGGAACGGTGACGCAAGGCGCCCCGCCGATCTCGCTGCCTGCGGAAGCTTGCCCCACAACCCCGTACGGGCCGGCACCGACGGGAGACGGCATCACCTTCAACGCGGGAAGCGGCAAGCTGACGCTCAATGGGACCAACGCTTATTTCGGGACCGGGACCTACTACTACTCCGAGATCTCGAAGTCCGGTGGTGGGACGATTCACGCGCCGACCGGCGGGGCGGCCAAGATCTACGTCAGTAGCAAGATCTCGATGAGCGGCGGTGGCTTCAACAACCCGGACGCCAAGGCCGAGAACCTGCAGATCTACGGCTGCGGAATCAGCAGCGGGACCTTCACCATCACCGGTGGGCAGACCTCCTGGTTGACGATCTACGCTCCTTACAAGGCGATCAAGTTCACGGGCGGCGGGGACAAGTTTGGTTCGTTCATCGGCGACACCTTCGAGAATTCGGGTCCGGGCGATGCGAAGCACGACGCGCAGCTCCTCGGCGGCGGACCCCTGACTTTTTCGAAGCTGCCGTCGAGTTGGACTGAAGTCCTCTAGTCGGGCGACTCCGCCGGCACGGCGCTCCATAACGCGCCGTCGGCCGCGGTTCGGATCACGATCGATTCGATGCGGCCTGCTTCTTGATAGCTCCCGGTCCAGCGACCATCGGCGGCCGGTTTGAGGCCGTGCAGCGTCCGGCCAGGTCGCAGGTTGCAAAACGCCTCGAGGACCGCTCGTGGATTCTGCCCTCGGATCTCAGCCGGATCGTTGTCCGGACCCAGACGTACCTCGGTGCTGACGGTCAGTGTCGGCGCGGAACTCTCGGGATCGGGTCGCGCGGCCGCCGGCGTGTCGTTGTTTCCGAACTGGACCTGCTGGTCCGAGAGCAGCAGCGTCGTCCACAGGCCAATCACGGCCACGAGCGTCGCGCCGCCGACGAGCGCGGCGAAGGCGCCGGCGTAGGCGCGGGATCCATTGTCCCCGGTCGTCGTCGCATCCGGCGAGCGCTGGCGTTTCTCCGCGTTCGCACGCAGCGCATCGCGCAGTTGCAGGCGATTGTCCGCAACAAGGAACGCGTGGTTCATCGACAGGCCGTGCAGTTGCGAGATTCTGGAAGCGTACAGCACGCGATCGCCGCGCTCGACGGCCTGTCGCGGCGTGAGAAAACCGCCTTGGACCGACGATATGAACCCGCGATCGTAGCGGGCGCTCCGCCGCGAGTCTTCTGCCTTGGGGCCGTGGGTCGGGAGTCCCCGCTCGGTCGGCATCAACCCGAGAAGCGCCGAATACGCGCTGGCCAGGTCGATTCCGTGCTGCCTGGAATAGTCCTGAGCGTGCTCCGCTCGAGCCTCGGCCGTGTCACCCAGTTCGTCAAGAGCGGGCAGCGCGTGTTCCGCGCGACAGCCGACGCAAGTGAACTTGCGATCTACATCGGCGGTCAAGACGCGCATCGCTTCAAGACAGCGCGGGCATCGAACGTACACGTGTTCCCCATCCTCCGGCCGCCTCGCTCGCCGGACATCCGAGACAACGTAGGTTCCGACACGCCTTTCCGTCGAGCGGCGTTGCTGAGCGCATCGCCTCGCAACTATTCTAATTCCTCTACGTTGGCGGCTGAGCTAGCATGGGAAGGAAGATGCGCGAAGAGTCGTCAGAGACCGTCGAAGTGCCGACCTCGCGCGTGCTGCTCGTCGAGTGCGGCGACCGGCCGGGGTTGGTCCATGGGATCACGGGGGTGCTCTACCGGAGCGGCCTCAATGTGGTCGGAAACCACGAATTCGTCGATCGCCCCTCGGCGCGGTTCTTCATGCGCACCGAGTTCGACGGAGCGGTCGACAGTGCGTCGCTCGTGGACCAGGTCCGCGCGGTGCTACCCGCGGACGGTTCGGTCCGCCTTTCGGATCGTTCGCCCAAGCGCGTCGTCATTTTGGTCTCGCGCGAGCATCACTGCCTCGCCGACCTGCTTGTCCGCCACGCGTTCGGCGAGTTGCCGATGAAGATCCTCGCCGTCGTCAGTAACCATGCCGTACTCGCGCCGTTCGTGGCCGGGTTCGGTGTTCCGTTCGAGGTCGTCAGCCATGAGGGGCTGAGTCGCGAAGAGCACGAGGCCCGGATCCTGGAACGAGTCGAGCCACGCCAACCCGACTATTTAGTCCTGGCCAAGTACATGCGGGTTCTTGGGTCCGCGTTCGTCGCGCGTTTTCCGTCGCGAATCATCAACATCCACCATTCGTTCTTGCCCGCGTTCGCCGGCGCGCGCCCCTACCAGCAGGCGTTCCGGCGGGGGGTCAAAGTGATCGGTGCGACCGCGCACTTCGTCACTGACGACCTCGACGAGGGTCCGATCATCGTGCAGCATGTCCTGCCCGTCGACCATACGCACGCGCCGCGCGAACTCGCGCAGGCCGGGCGAGACGTCGAACAGATGGCATTGGCTCGCGCGCTGCGCATGATCTGCGAAGATCGCGTCTTCCTCTGCGGGAATCGCTCCGTGATCTTCGACTAGCGCGGGCGTCGCGGTCAGTTGCTTTTGACCGCACCGTGACCGACATTTCCTGCGATGGACCTACCCTACGCATCGGACTTCGAGGCCAACGCGCGCTCGGTCCTCGCTTTTTTGCGCCGCCGCCTCGGCTTCGACCTTTGGATGGTCACGCGGACCGAGGGCGACAACTGGATCGTGCTCGCCAGCGAAGGCCACGGATACGGTGTCAAGCCTGGGGGTGTTTTCCGCTGGGCTGACTCGTTCTGCTCCGAGATGGTGAAGGGCAACGGTCCCCGTATCGCTCCGCAGTCGGAATTGGTTCCCGCCTACGCCACTGCACCGATCGGCCGGGAGTTCAAGATCCGAGCGTACATCGGGCTGCCGTTGGTGCAGAGTAACGGGGAGTTGTTCGGAACGCTTTGCGCGATCGATCCCTCGCCAAAGCCGGACTCGCTGGTCGAAGAGCAAGAACTGCTGGAACTGCTCGCCGCCATGCTGAGCGCGATCCTTCAAAGCGAGTTGCAGTCGGAAGAGCAATCTCGATTGGCCGAACGACTCCGAGCGGAGTCTCTGACCGATCCGCTGACAATGCTCTACAACCGGCGCGGTTGGGTAGATCTCCTGACCACCGAGGAACGACGATGCCGTCGCTTCGGCCACTCCGCCGCGGTCGTGATCGCCGATCTGGACGGTTTGAAACTCGTCAACGACACGAACGGTCACGCCGCCGGTGACGCGCTCATCGTGCGCACCGCCGAAGCTTTGCGTCAGGCGGTCCGATCCGTCGACGTCGTGTCCCGCCTAGGGGGTGACGAGTTCGGCATTCTAAGTGTCCATTGCGACTGCCTGGGCGCGGAAGCGCTGTCGCAGCGCGTGCGCCAAGCGCTCACCGAAGCAGGTGTTGCGGCTTCTTTCGGGATCTCCGTTCGCAACCCGTCCTCCGGCCTCAAAGACGCATGGAACGAAGCCGATCGGCGAATGTACGAGGAAAAGCGCGCGCGACGTGACCAGGCTGAACTACTCGCCGCCGAAACCAGTCAGTCCCCTCGCCGTCCGTAGATCTGTCCAATCCCGCGGATCATCTCGGCGGCCCGACCCCCATCGAGCGCCGCGATCGAGCGCGACAACCCCGCCATTGCCAGTTCCGGCGTCGGGATCAACGACAGCAGTTCCGGCGCCAAACAGTCGAGGCCGCTCGCGGCGACGGCGGAATCGATGTTCATCGTTGCCGCCAGGTGGACCGGGTCGATCGGACCAAGGAGAGCACGACGCGCGGCCAGCAGGACGAAGCGCCGGGCCAGTTCGGGGTCGAACCCCGCATTGTCGATGAGGCGTGCGGCCAGCCGCGAGACGAGTTCTCCGCTCAAACCATCGGAATCGTTCATTCCCTGTTCCTCTGACGCTCGATAAAAGCTTGGATAGTTGCACATTCATGGACCCGAATCGAGAGCGGCAAGTCACATTTCAGCGAAGGATCTCTGGACGCATCGCATCTGACTCGGCGTGGGAGGAGCGCTTCATGCCCGACCACGGTTCGACTTTCTTGGAACAGGAGAACAATCGATGTTGCGATTCGACTATCGGGCCAAGCCACATATCTGGAGCTTGCTCGCACTGGCGCTGGGCCTGGCGAGTCTGGGGACCGTGGCCTCCGACGACGAGCGACCTGACACGCCCAGCAATAGCACCCCGTGCGGCCGGACGGCGCTGCGAATGCACCAAGCCTGCTGGACTGACGCCCACGAAGAATTTCTAGTCGCCGGAGCAAACTGTCTTAATATATCGAGTGGCTCCGCCCGCCGGAACTGTGATCGTGCCGCGGGCGCCACCCGGCGTGAAGCGCGCGAGCGCTGCTCGGCCCAATCCGACGCTCGGCGGGGCGCGTGTGAGATCCTCGAGGAGTTTCGTTACGACCCCGATCCGCTGCTCGATCGCGGAAACGAGTTCGTAAACCCCGACGACATCCCGGATCTCGTGCCGGCGAACCCCTATCAGTCCCTCGAGGCCGGTCTGGTGCGCGTCCTGCGGGGTGGTGCGGACCTCGAAGAAGTCGTCGTCATCCTCAACACCGACGAGACGCGCGAGATCAACGGGGTCGACTGCCGTGTCGTGGCCGAGGTGGCGAT
>JANNRU010000513.1:0-2341 GCA_031401755.1 Acidobacteriota bacterium
CGAGGGGCGCTTGGTTCGCGGCGACCCTGATCTGCCGGGTCGCGACACTGCACGAGCCGAGGCTGTCGCAAACCTCGAGCGAGGCCGAGAACACCCCGGCGCAAGAATAGGCGACGAAACCGGGGTCTTCCAGCGTCGAGCCGGCCGGATTCGCGCAGGTGCCGAAAGCCCATTCGAATGTCAGGGGCAACGGTCCATCCGCATCCGTGGCGGAGGAGGCGAACTCCACGCTCTCCCCGATCCCGAGCTCGACCGTGCCGGCGGGAAGCTCGATCGTGACGACTGGAGGCACGTTGTCGGCCATGACGTTGACGTTTCGCGTAGCGTCTGCGCACAGCCCGGTGTCGTCACAGACCCGGAAGCGAACCTGGATCGTCCCCGGCGCACAGTCGAAGCGAACCGATCCCGGACTCGGAACTGCCGACGTGGGTGGGCTCGCGCACGCGGAAAACGTCCAGAGGAGATCGAATTCACCAAAGACGCCGTCCTCGTCCGTCCAACTCCCGGCAAAGCTCAACGACTGGCCGGCGACGACGTCAACGTCGCCGATGGGGAGATCGATCGTCGCCGTAGGCGGCACGCCAACGACGACCGACAACGTCCGCGTGGCGACCGCGCAGGCTCCGCCCGCATCACAGGCTCGCAACTCGACCGCATACGCGCCGGGCTCACAGCCCGCGAAGCTCACCTCGCCCGGATCGGTGTCTGGACTCGCCGAGGGATTGGCACACCCCGGAAAACTCCACAGCAGGTCGATCGACGGCGAGCCTTCAGGATCGGTGATCGTGCTTGCGAACTCGACGCTGCTTCCGGGAGAGACGGTCGTATCCGTCGCGGGCAGGTCGATCACGATCGTGGGCGGGAGATTCGAGACGACGTTGACGACCCGGGTCACGAGACGACAGGCGGAGGCCGCGTCACAGACCTCGAGCGAGACCGTGTAGGGCCCGTCGGGGCAGGAAAATTGCACCGGGCCAGGATCCTCCACCGCCGAGGTCGTCGGTAGCGCGCAACCGGCAAAATCCCAGGCGACAGTCAACGGGGCCGGCCCGTCTGGATCGCTGGTCGTGGCCTGGAAACTCACCAACGAGCCGACATAGACCGAAACATCGGCCGGTGGCTCGTCGATGAAGACGAACGGCGCAACGTTGCCGGAGGCGACGGTCACGACCGCGTTCGCCGAGACGCATCCTCCGCTTGACTCGCAGATTTGGAATGTGACCGTGTAGTTGCCGGGTCCGCAATTGAAGGTGACCGCGCCGGGATCCTCGCTGGCCGACGTCGTCGGGCTGGCGCAGGGCGCGAAGTTCCAGGAGAACCCGAAGGCTCCCAGGGGCTCGTTGGAATGCCAGAGGCTGGCGAAGCTCACCGACTGTCCGGTAAGAATGCGCACCGGCGCCGGGGGCTGCGTGACGATCTGGACGTCGAACGGAGTCCCCTGAAGCCTGGAAGCGCCCGCGTCCCGTTGCTCGATCGCGTCGGGCAGCAATCCCGGCGCGCTCGCAAACACTGCAGCGGCGGCGACAAAAAAGGCACCAAGTCCGATCAGCACTCTTGTTTCCGTTCGTGGAATCGACCCGCCCGTGCTGATCGGTGTTCTCCTGAAAGTCATCCGGCAACTCCTGGACAAGGCGCACCCGTGTCAGCCGGGACTGACCGACTCGCGGTACTGCCGGACGAAATGTACCCGAAAAAACCGACCCGAGGTTCGCGGTTTTCATCCCAACAGCCGGATTCGCCGAATCCGAATCGATTTAGCGATCGACCGGACCACGGCGGTCAGGTGCTGCGGTCGGAGAATCGGGCCACGCCCGCGGCAGTCGCGCCGACGGTAGCGGTTCTGATAAGATCTGCCGTCGTTCAGATTGCTTCGGCTCCGGCACCCGTGCGAATCTTGGGAAGTGCCGCTGGGCCTCCCGCGACCTCGGTACCGTGGGCCGCGAGTCTCAGGACGAAGGACGGAACCGACAACGACATGAGCGGACCTGGACAATCCGGACGCAGGCGCGCTGTCGGGGACCAACGGTTGGACGCTGCCGATTCTGACGCTCTCCGGCCGGAAGTGGTCATCGCGCCCGGGTCAGTTCGTGTGGATCCCAACGCAGGGAAGGCGACCGCGAACCTTTGTCGCGGTTGTGGCCGCGAGATCAAGCAGACATTGATCGACCTCGGCCATTCGCCGCTGGCCAACTCCTACCTGAGCGACGCCCAGCTGTCGGAGAACGAGACCGCCTATCCACTGCATGTGTTCGTCTGCGGGGAATGCCTGTTGGTCCAACTCGGCGAGGCGTGCTACTTCGACGGGCAGGCCGCCCATGACATATTGCTTGCGCTCGAAGGT
>JANNRU010000514.1:0-1635 GCA_031401755.1 Acidobacteriota bacterium
GGCGCTACCCGGCGAACCGTCGGCGCCCGGAAAAACCTTTGCCCACCACCGAATTCACCGCGATGACCCCGACCCCGTCATTGCTGGCCGCGCAGCCGGCGCGAGAATCGGGCGGAACGAAACTCGGCGACCTGGTGGAACTGTGCAAACCACGGGTCACCACTCTGGTCTTGGCGACGACCGCGGCCGGGCTCTGGCTCGCTCCCGGATCGGTCGGCGTGATCCGAGCCGTCTCGATAGTGATCTTCACCGCGCTCCTCATCGGCGCGGCGAATACGCTCAATTGTTGGATCGAGCGCGACGTCGACGGGCTCATGCTGCGCACGCGAATGCGTCCCCTTCCGGCCGGCCGGACCAAGCCGCGAGTCGCGTTCGTCTGGGGTGCGGGCCTTGCCGCGATCGGTTTGGCTGGACTGGCCCTCGTGGCGAATATGTGGACCGCTGTTCTGGGGGCGATCGCGATCGGAAGCTATGTCTGGGTCTATACGCCGTTGAAGCGAGTCAGCCCGTGGGCTGTTGTCGTTGGCGCGATACCGGGCGCGTTACCTCCGCTGATGGGATGGACCGCCGTGACCGGTCGTCCTAGCGGCGCCGGCTGGGCATTGTTCGGCATCGTATTTTTCTGGCAGATCCCGCACGTATTGGCAATTTCTCTCCACCTCGCGGATGACTACGCCCGCGGTGGGATTCGCGTGCTGCCGCTCGTCGTCGGCCCAGCGCGCACACGTCGGCATATCCTGGTTTGGACCTGCGTGCTGGTCGCATTCACCTTGTCTTTGCTTCCCGCCGGAGTTGGCGGGGCGGGCTACGCGATCGTCGCCACGCTGGCGGGGGTGGGTTTTCTGGCCGTCACGCTGAGGCACCCGGGTCCAGCCGGCGAGACTCCCTGGGGTCGCCGTGCATTTCGCTACTCCCTGATCTATCTGCCGGTCGTCGTCGCCGCCTTGCTGCTCGACGCCAATTGAGACTCGTCGGGCGGCTCGGCCGGTTGACCGTTCCTGCGGCCTGCGGAACAATGACCGACTCTTGACCTGCCGCGACCACGGAGATCCCATGCGCTTCACGACCCGACAGATCCACGCAGGCGTCGAACCCGACCCAACGACCGGGGCGATCCTGACCCCGATCTACCAATCCACGACATTCGTCCAACCCTCCGTCGACGAGTACCTCTCCAAGGGCTACTCCTATTCGCGTACGGGCAACCCGACCGTTCGAGCGCTGGAAAAAAAGCTCACCAACCTCGAGGGCGGCGCCGATTGCGCCTGCTTCGCGACCGGCATGGCTGCGATCCATGCGGTGCTGCTGGCAAAATTGAACGCGGGTGATCACGCCATCGTCTCCGACGTCGTTTATGGTGGAACCTATCGGATCTGCACGCGCGTCTTTCCGCGCTTCGGTGTCGAATTCAGCTTCGTGGACACGGCGGATCCGGCGGCGGTGCGCCGGGCGATTCGCCCGAAAACCAGGTTGATCCTGACCGAGACTCCAGCGAATCCGACGCTCAAGTTGACCGACATCGCCGCCATCTCCGAGGTCGCGCGGGAGCGCGGAGTGATTCACGCGGTGGACAATACTTTCTTGACTCCGTACTTTCAGCGGCCGCTCGAACTCGGCGCCGACATCGTGATCCAC
>JANNRU010000515.1:0-10039 GCA_031401755.1 Acidobacteriota bacterium
CCCTCGGCGCCGAGCGCGCGATTCCGTGGCGTTACCACGCCGACTCGCTGGCTGCGCTCGAGGAGTTCCGTCGGCGCGGCTTCACGCCGGTCGCGCTCGAGACCTCTGCGCGGGCGACAGCGATCGAACAGCTCGCCTGGCCAGATCGGCCGTGTCTGGTGGTCGGTAACGAGGTCGCCGGCGTGTCGCCGGAGGTTCTCGACGCCTGCGAACTGTCGACGAAAATACCGATGGGCGGGATCAAGAGCTCGCTCAACGTGGCCGTGGCCTTCGGTATCGCGATCCGGCAAGCCTCGCGCGCGGTCGGTCGGATGGCAGCGACCGTCGCCCTGATACTGGCCTGCGCCGGACCGGCCACGGCGCGCGCGGATTCTGGTGGTGCCGCGCTCGAATTGCCGTTGACCTTCGACAGCGTCTGGTTCACGACGGACAAGCGCGGGACTTGGAGTCGGTGGTTGAATGCGGAGGGAGACCTGCGCATCGCCGATGACGGCGTGCGCTTCACCGCGCCGAAAAAGGCGGTCACGCTACCACTCGACGCGATTCGAATGCTCTCCCACGGCAAACTGCCGGGCGATGCCGATACCGACTGGGTCGTGCTGGAGATCCAAGTCGAATCGAAGCGTCAGCGGATCGGCCTGCGTGATGGAAGCAAGGCCGGCTACGGTCAACGCACCTGGCGATCCACGACACTTTGCGGCAAGCGTTCCGACAGCTTCACGTCGCGCAATATCGGATCCCGGACGGTTACCGCTGCTACGACGCGCTCGAAGGTCAGGTGATGCTCGCCGTGCCGGAGAACTGGACAGGGTACGTCGAATCGATCAGGGCCTCGATGAGCCGTCGCCCGCTGGGGCGGATCGTTTTCACGCCCGAGTCGCTGCGATCGTCGGTCGATCGGGGCAGCGATGGTGCGGTCATCGAAGAGAATGCAGGCGTTCGCGATCGCTTGGCGCGGGGCCAGACGCAAGGATTCTGGCTCGAACGCGTCGAGGCTCCGCGCAGCGCGCGTTGCTCCGGCCTCGGGGAGCAAGGGCAGCGGATCGTCGCCGAGTGGGTCGACCGGGCGGCGAAGGACTCCGGGACCACAACGGTCGGCGAGCCCAAGCTGTCGGCGCTCGAAATCGACGGCTGCCAGGCAACCCGGGTCGAAGCGGTCTTGCGCGATTCGGCGGGCTCCCAGATCGCGCTCGATCTGCGAGCGGTCGCCTCTGAAGACACGCTCTACATCTTCGAACATCGGGCGGAACGAGGTTTCGACTCGGCGGCCGATCTGTTCGGGAACGTGGTCGGGATGGCGCGTTTTTCGGCTGCGCGCTAACGCACGATCTCCAATCCGCCGAAGACGCGGCGAAATTCTGCTTCCGGCAAGAACGTAACGAAGAGAAGCTCGCGCTCGCCCGCCCGTACCACGCGTACCGAGAACGGCCGGCCGTCGTGCACGAACTCGCGCGGTGCGCGCGACCCCGCACCAGGCTCATGGACGATTCGATTGAAGACGTCGAAGATCGCGACGTTGCGTGAGGCGAGATAGTCCGCCGAAGCGTCGAGCTCGTGGGCGACGATGCCGCGGTGTTCCGGCGCGCCTGCCGCGATCGTCCGATCGTTGATCCCGCGACGGTCGACGGTCGGCCAACGGGTCAGCCAGGGCACCGCACCCGCGCCGCCGACAGCGAGGACGAGATCGTCGGGCAGTCGACCGGCTTCAATCTGCGCGCGCAGGAAGCGCCCTTCCGCGACGCGACGATCGGCGTAATCGCGGATCCGGGCCAGGCCGGCAACGCCCGAGCGGTCGTCGGTTCCCGGAAGGAAGTGCGTGCGGAAAGCAGTGCCGACCAGGGCGACGGCGAGGAGCGCCGCGAGCGCCCGCGCCGCCGGTTTGCCGCGCGCGAGATGGGCGAGGCCGTCACCGGCCATCGCGTAGAGCAGGGGCAAGATGAAGACTAAGAAGCGAAACTCGAATCGATCCCCGCCGGCGTAGGCGACCCAGACGAGGAAGGCCGCGGAGGCCGCGCCAAACAGGCGCGTTTCGTTGCGCCGCTCGGTGTTGCGAAAGGCGAGGGCGGCGAGCAGGATCATCGGCAGCGCCAGATAATCGGTGGCAAACAGTCCGAGATAGGTCAGCCCCTGGTCCCACCAGGCACCGTGGACTTTTGCGTGGAACGAGTTCGGAATCCACGCGCCGTAGTAGGCTCGCCGCCAGAAGACGTGGGCGCCGACTGCCACGATCCAGGGCCAGGCCCATTTCGCCGCATCCGACACGTTACGGCGCTGGCGGAGGAGATCGACCGCAAGGAACGCGCCGGGGACCGCGATGAACAGGAGTCCTTCCGGTCGCGTCAGCGCCGCGAACGCGAGGAGCCAGGACGAGGCCCGGAGCGATCCCCGGGCGAAGCGCTCGAGTCCGGCAAAGACGAGCAGCGCAAACAGCGTGGATTCAAGCCCGCCCGTCGACCAGCCGGTGAAGCTCCGTCCGGCGGCGAGGGCTAATGGCGCAGCCCAGGCGAGCGACCAACGGTCTGAGGCCCGAACAAGCAGCAAGACCAGCAGGGCGGCGCCGCAGGCGATGCCGATTCCGTTGGCCACAACCTCGGGCGAAAGGCCGATCCGCATCGCACCTGCGAGCAGCACGACCCAGAGGAAGTCGGTGTAGCCCTCGACGCGCTCGCCCGGATTCCAGACGGGCCCGATCCCCGCGGCCAGGTGATCGGCGTAGCGGAAGGCGATGTACGCGTCGTCGCCGACGAACGCGTGGCGCTCGACGCCCCAGGCGAATAGGCCCAGGCAGGCGAGCGCGAAGAGAAGGGTCGTCGCGTTGATGCGCACGGGACGATTTGTCAGTCGCGGCTCGATACGCGCAAGTCGTGGTCCTGAAGGCCTCGATTCGCGATCGCACTTCGCGGAACGGATCCACAGATCTCGCCCCAAGCGCTATCTTAGCGACCGATGCGCTTCCTCCAAATCGGCCTCGGCGAGATCGGGCGGGGCATCGCTGCCGAGGCGGTACGACGTGGCCACGCGCTGGTCGGCGCCATCGACCCGGCCTTCGCGGGGCGACCTTCGGCAACCTGCATTCCGGGCGCCCCTGCCGAACAAACCGTCGCACCGAACCTGTTGGCCCTCTTCGAAGGCGGCGTCACGGCCGACGCCGCGGTCCACGCCTCGGGATCGTTCCTCGAAAAAGAAGAGGGAACGCTCCTGGCCTTGGTCGCGCGCGGCCTGCACGTCGTCTCCACTTGCGAGGAGTTGGCCTACCCTTTCTACCGCCACCCCGAGCGCGCCCGCGCGCTGAACGAGCGCGCGGTGAGCGCCGGCGTGGTCCTGCTCGGAACTGGCGTCAATCCCGGCTTTGCGATGGACAAGCTCGTGGTCACGCTCGCATCCGCGGTCAACCGAATCGACGAGGTGCGCGTCGAGCGCGTGGTGGACGCGATCTCGCACCGCGAGTCGTTTCAGCGCAAGATCGGGGCCGGCCTCGATCGCGCGGCCTTCGACGCCTTGCACCGCGCCGGGCGGCTGGGGCATGTCGGCCTCGCCGAGTCGGCCCACCTCATCGCCGACGCCTGCGGCTTCGCCGCAGAGCGCCGAATCGATGACTCGCTCGCGCCCGTGATGGGCGAGCAGCGGATCGCCAGCGCATTCGTGACCGTCGAGCCGGGACACGTCGCGGGGCTCGAACAGCATCTCACGCTGTACGTCGACGAAGTCGCTCGGGTTCGTTTGTCGGTGAAGATGGCGCTCGGCGCCGAGCCGGTCTTCGATCGGATCACCATCGAAGGCGAGCCCCGGATCGACGCCGAGATCGAAACCGGGATCCCCGGCGATCCCGGCACCATCGCCGTGACCGTGGCTTGCATCGGACTCGTCGCCAAGCTCGCCCCCGGGCTGCGCACGATGCTCGACGTGCCGCTGATCCATGGCGCGGAGGCCTGAGCCACGCCGATGCCTTCGACGCACCGTCGATGTCTGGTCGTCGGCGGCGGCGCGTTCGGGCTCGCGGCCGCGCTCGTGCTTTCGCGTCGCGGGTGGACCGTGCGCCTGCTCGACCCGGGACCGATCCCGCATCCGAGCGCGTCGTCGACCGACACGAGCAAGGCCGCGCGCATGGACTACGGCAGTGATGCGTTCTACGCCGATCTCGCGGCGGAGGCGCTCGACGGCTGGCGAGCCTGGAATCGAGCGTGGAATCGGCCAGTGTTCCACGAAACCGGCATTCTGTTCTTGACGCGCGGGCCGATGCGCCCGGAGAGCTTCGAGGGTCGGAGTTTCGTGCTGCTGTCCGGGCGCGGCGTGCCGGTCGAACGACTCGATCGCGCGTCACTGACGGCGCGTTTCCCGGCGTGGGCGAGTGCGAACTACGACGACGGTTATTTCAACCCATGCGCAGGTTGGGTTGAAAGCGCTCTCGCGGTAAAGCAACTCGCCGACGAGGCGCGCGCGGCCGGGGTCGAACTTGTCGAGGGGGCCAGCGTCCGCGCGCTGCACGAAGAGCGCGGACGGTTCGCCGGAGTCGTCCTCGACGGGGGCACGCTCGAGCGCGCGGAGACGCTATTGATCGCGGCCGGGGCGTGGACGCCCGTGCTCGTCCCGTGGCTCGCATCCGTCATGACCGCGGTCGCGCAACCGGTCGTGCACTTCCAGGCCGCCGACCCTCGCGCATTCGAGGGCCAGCGCTTCCCGGTCTGGTGTGCGGAGATTCAGCGCACGGGCTGGTACGGCTTCCCGGCAACCGCAGCCGGTGCGGTCAAGATCGGACATCACGGCCCCGGGAGGCACTGGCAGCCGGGGATGCCGCTCGAAGTGACTCACGAAGAGGTCCTGCGCGCCCGGGAGTTCGCCGCAGCGACGTTTCCGGGTCTCGCCGGAGCGTCGATCGCGGCCACGCGGGCCTGCCTTTACTGCGACACCTTCGACGGGGATTTCTTCATCGACCGCGATCCTGCGCACCCGGAGCTGGTCGTCGCGGCCGGGGGCAGCGGGCACGGATTCAAGTTCGCTCCGGTCCTCGGCGCGTTGATCGCCGACGTGATCGAAGGCCGGCCCAATCCGCGTAGGCACCGTTTCGCCTGGCGCGCGGCGGGGCCGCGGGCCGCGGAGGAAGCCCGCTTCGTCGCCGGGTGACACCGGACGATGTACGAACACTTCGACCACACCGCCGACCTGGGCCTGCGCGTCGTTGCGTCCGATCTCGATGCGCTCTTCTGCGACGCCGCCGAAGGGCTGATCGCGATGATCGTCAGCGATCCATTGATTGCCACGACTGACCCGGAGCAGCGATTCACGCTCGAGAGTCCGCGGCTGGACTGGCTGCTGGTCGACTGGTTGTCCGAGCTGCTCTACCGTTTCGACACCGAGCGGACGCTGTTTGGTCAGTTCACGGCTCGTGTCGCGGAGGGCAGGCTGGAGGCCCGGGCGCAGATGGCTCCGCTCGACCCGTCACGTCACCAACTGCTGCACGAGGTCAAGGCGATCACTTATCATGGACTGCGGGTCGAGCCGACCGATGCAGGCTGGCTCGCCGAGCTGATCGTCGATATCTGAGGATCGAATACTAGAACGACCTGCCGCCGCTCCAGCGCGAGAGCTTCGGAATCTTCCGCGTAAAAATCCATGTGAATGCGCGCGGGATGCCGAACTCGCAGAGCTTTTCGCGCACGCGTTCTTGCATCTGGGTCACCGACAAGTCCGGCTGGGTGAATCGCCCGCCGACGAAGCAGTGGCTGCAATAAGATTCGCATCTCGAGCCGTCGGCATTCGTGGCCCCGCCGTTCTCGTCCCGATTCAACGGCATCCCGCAACTCTGACAATTCTTGGTGTTCATTTGGCGCCTCCCAGGTCAAGCAGGCTCACACGACCTGCGCGCAGGACGAGGTCCGGATCGAATACGGTCAACTCCGTCGCAGTCTCGCCGGCGATCGCGAAGCGGATCTTGACCGTCGGGACACCGGAGGGGTGAAAGGTGTCGTCACCCAAGTGGACCAGATTCCGCGGTACCGTTCCCTGGCGCAGGAAGCTCAGCGCGCTCTTTTCCAGCTTGATCTCGATGACGTCCTGATCTCGCGAGCCGAACGCGTAGCGGCCGCCATAGCGAGAGGCGGCCCCGGCGGGAAGCTCGACCGATCGCGGGACCGGATCCGCACCGCCGATCGCGGTCAGATAGTCGAGTACGGGCTTGGCGGATTCTCCCCCGGCCCGCGCGTGCGCGAGCAGCGTGATGCCGTGGGGACCTGGCGTACCCCGAACCTGCGGCGAGGTCTCGACGAACGCTCGCACCACCGCCAGCTGTCCGAGCATCGCGGCAGAGAAGATCGTCGGCCGCGCGCCGTGAGCAAGGAGCGCTCGCGCGATCTCCACCTGGCCCATGTGTGACGCGGCTCCGAGCGCGGTTTCCCAATCGCCGAAGCCCCAGTCCCAGGCGGCGTTGGCCAGGCTGGGGTGGCGCGCGAGCAGTTCGCGCACACGCGCGGCGTTCGCGTGGGAGACGCCGACCATTTCGCGGACGAGGTCCGGCGGCTGAGTCGGGAAGGTGTCGAAGCTCGGCGCGACAACAGGTTCGGCAACGCCCGCGGTTCGGGCCAGCGCGCCGGCGCCGGCGAGCGATGCACAGATGATGAACCGACGGCGGGTGGGAGTTTCCATGTGGGGAGTCTACGCGATCGAGCCGTGTGTGTTCTACCCTGATGTTGAAATTGAAGGAACCGTCGGAGCTCGGCGGCGGTCGAGGAATCGAGAGGAGAGTCCGTTCCATGACCGAAAACGCTTTTCGCGGCGCGCTCGAGCGCGTCAGCGAGTTCCTCTGGCGCATCCCGAAATCCTACAAGGCCGGGATGCGGGTTGACGGCCTGATCTACTCCGACGAGTCGATGATCGAGGCCGTCCGCAACGAACAGGCCCCGGAGCAGGTCGCGAACGTGGCGACGCTTCCGGGGATCCAGCACGCAAGCCTGGCCATGCCCGACATCCACTGGGGCTACGGCTTCACGATCGGTGGCGTCGCGGCGACCGATCCGGAGCAGGGTGGCGTGATTTCGCCGGGTGGCGTCGGCTACGACATCAATTGCGGCGTGCGTCTGGTCCGTACGAATCTGATGCTCGCCGACGTTCAGCCGAGGATTCGCGAGATCGTCGACGCGTTGTTCGGTCGGATCCCGCTCGGCGTCGGGCGAGGGGGCGCCTATCGCTTCTCGCCCGCGGACCTGAAGAAACTGATGGCGCAGGGGCCGCGGTTTCTGGTCCAGCGCGGCCTGGCGATCGAGAGCGACGTCGAGTTCACCGAGGGTCACGGCTGCCTCGAAGGCGCCGAGCCCGACCGGCTCAGCGCGCGGGCGATCGAGCGCGGATCGGGCCAGTGCGGAACGTTGGGCTCGGGAAACCACTTCCTCGAAGTCCAGGTGGTGGACGAGATCTTCGACGAGGCGGCGGCGCGCGCGATGGGACTCGTGCGCGACGGGGTTGCGGTCATGATCCACTCCGGCTCGCGGGGGCTGGGCTATCAGGTCTGCGACGATGCGCTGCGTGCCTTACGCGGGGTTCCCGAAAAGTATGGGATCCGGCTCCCCGACGCCCAGTTGGCCTGTGCGCCGGTCCACAGCGCCGAGGGGCAAGCCTATCTCGGCGCGATGCGCGCGGCGGGGAACTTCGCCTGGTGCAACCGGC
This sequence comes from Acidobacteriota bacterium, assembly GCA_031401755.1. Classification (GTDB taxonomy): domain Bacteria; phylum Acidobacteriota; class Polarisedimenticolia; order Polarisedimenticolales; family Polarisedimenticolaceae; genus JANNRU01. Next base: position 7,657 of record JANNRU010000515.1, read on the forward strand.
AGCTGCTGATGTGGCAGGCGCGCGAGGTTTTCGCCAGTCTGTTCGGACGCGGTTGGGACGATCTAGGCATGCGGCTGGTCTACGACGTCGCGCACAACATCGCCAAGCTCGAAGATCACGTGATCGGCGGGAAGAAGATGCGCGTGTGGGTGCATCGTAAAGGAGCGACCCGCGCGTTCCCGCCGCACCATCCGGAGATCCCCGAAGCCTATCGCGAGGTCGGTCAGCCGGTGATGATCCCGGGAGACATGGGGCGCGCGAGCTGGGTCCTCGTCGGCCGGCCGGGTAGCATGGAGCAAACCTTCGGCACGACCTGCCACGGCGCGGGACGGGCGATGAGCCGCACCGCGGCCGTGCGGGCTTCGGCGGGGCGCCGCATCGATCAGGAGTTGGCCGAGCGCGGCGTGGTCGTGCGGGCACAGAGCTGGAAGGGGCTCGCCGAAGAGCAGCCTGCCGCCTACAAGGACGTCGATCGCGTGGTTGAAGTCGTCCATCGCGCCGGACTTTCGGCCAAGGTCGCGCGCATGCGACCGATCGGTGTGATCAAGGGCTGATCCGTGCGATACACTCTCCGGCTGTGAACGACTTGCAATCACCCGGAGGTCGCATGATTCCGCTCGAGGATTTCTTCCGCAAGCCGGACAAGTTGATGCTGCGGCTGTCGCCGGGTGGGCGGCATCTGTCGTGGCTGTCGCCGTGGAATCGCCGGCTCAACCTCTTCGTCCGCGACCTGGACAACAATGAGACGCGGCAGGTGACGGAGGTCGCCGACCGCGACATCGCCGGGTACGTGTGGGCCACCGACGATCGCCTCGTCTACGTCCGTGATTCGGGTGGCGACGAGAATTTTCACCTCTATGCGGTGGGTCGGGACGGATCGAACCCGATCGACCTGACCCCATTTCCGGGGGTCAAATGCGGTATCGTGGACGAGCTCGAAGACAACGAGCACGAGATCCTATTCTCGATGAATCGCCGCGTGCCGGAGGTCTTCGATGTTTGGCGGCTGAACGTGCACAGCGGGGCGATGGAGCTGAGCGCAGAGAATCCGGGGAGCGTCCAGCAGTGGGAGACCGACCACGAAGGGCGACTCCGATTGGCGGTCACGACGGACGGCGTGCAGTCGAGCATTCTGTATCGCGAAACCGAGTCGTCGCCGTGGAAGGTGGTCGCGACCTACTCTTACAAAGAAGGTGCCCGGCCGCTTCTGTTCACCTTCGACAACCGGGCCTGCTACGTCGCGTCGAACCTCGGCCGGGACAAAGCGGCGCTGTGCGAGTACGACCTGCAGAGCGGCCGCGAGATCCGCGTCCTCTACGATCATCCCGAGGTGGACATCGGTCACGTGCTCTACTCGAAGCGGCGCAAACGGTTGACCGCCGCGGTCTTCGAGACCGACAAGATCGAGTGGCACTTCCTCGACGAGGAACGGCGCAAGATCCAGCAGTTTCTCGACGAGCGTCTCCCCGGATACCAGAACCAACTCGTCTCGCACTCGCGTGACGAACGCCGCTACGTTGCCCACTCCGGAAGTGATCGCACGATGGGGAGCTACTGGCTGCTCGACGTGGACCAGTGGACGCTGGACAAACTCTTCGATCTGTCGCCGTGGCTGGACGAGAAATCGATGGCGCCAATGCGACCGATCCGTTACTGCTCGCGCGACGGCCTGGAGATCCGCGGTTATCTCACGCTGCCCCCCGGAGGCGAGGGGCGCGCGCATCCGCTCGTCGTCCATCCGCACGGCGGGCCGTGGGCCCGCGACTCATGGTCGTTCAGTCCGGAAGTGCAGTTCCTGGCCAACCGTGGCTACGCCGTGTTGCAGATGAACTTTCGCGGCTCGGCCGGTTTTGGTCGCCGGTTCCTGGAGGCCGGATTCGGCCAGTGGGGCCTGGCCATGCAAGATGACGTCACCGACGCGGTGGGCTGGGCGATCGAACAGGGAATCGCCGACCCGAAGCGGATCGCGATCTATGGCGGAAGCTACGGCGGCTACGCGGCGCTTTCCGGATTGACCAAATCGCCCGAACTGTACGCCTGCGGAATCAGTTACGTCGGTGTGTCCAACTTGTTCACCTGGATCGCGGCGATCCCGCCGTACTGGAAGCCCTACCTGGAGATGATGCACGAGATGGTCGGCCATCCGGAAAACGACCGCGAGCGCTTCACCGCGACCTCGCCGTTCTTCAACGCCGACCGTATCCGCGTCCCGCTGTTCGTGGCCCAAGGCGCCAACGATCCCCGCGTCCGCAAGGAAGAGTCAGACCAAATCGTCGAAGCCCTGCGCGCCCGCGGTCTGGATGTGAGTTACCTGGTCAAAACCGACGAAGGCCACGGCTTCCAGAAAGAAGAAAACCGTTTCGAGTTTTACCGCGCGCTGGAA
>JANNRU010000516.1:0-5011 GCA_031401755.1 Acidobacteriota bacterium
GGGTTACCGCTGACCATTCTCGAAGCGATGGCCCAGGGCCTGCCGGTGATCGCCACCGCCGTCGGCGGGATTCCGGAGGTGCTCGCCGGAGGGGCGGGGCGGGTCGTCGCCCCGGGAAGTGTCGAAGCCTTGACCGCGGAGATCGCCGCACTCGCCGCCGACCCCGAGGAGCGGCAGCGCATCGGCGCGCGCGCCCGCGCGGTTCGCGAGGCAAGCCCCGGTCCAGATGCGATGGCGCGGAGCTACTTCGACGTTTACCGGGATGCGATGCGAGACTGGAACCGATGAGCGCGATCGCCGAGACGAAGCCGGCCGTCACGGTGGTCGTGACCTGTTTCAACTACGGCCGCTACCTCGACGGCTGCCTGCGTTCCGTTACCGACCAGACCTGGCGGGATCTCGAGGTCGTGGTCGTCGACGACGGCTCGACCGACGACACGGCGGAGGTCGCCCGGCGCTGGCTGGGCGACCCACGCGTGCGCTACGTGGCCCAGGCGAACTCGGGCCAGGCCAAAGCTAAAAATCTCGGCGTGCGCCAGGCGCGAGGCGAATTCGTGGCGTTCCTGGACGCCGACGATTTGTGGCATCCGGCGAAGCTCGAGCGGCAGCTGCCGTTGTTCGAGAATCCGCAGGTTCAAGTCGTCTATTCGCGAGCTTGGTACATCGACGAGATCGGCGCTCGAATCGACTTCCAACCGCTCGGAGAGTATTTGCAGCCGCGCCGCGGGTTCGTCGCGGACCTGTTGTTGTTCGACAATTTCATCCCGTTCTCGTCGTCGGTCCTCCGGCGTTCGGCTTTCGAGCGAGTCGGGGGCTTCGACGAATCGTTGGCCATGGCGATCGATTGGGATCTCTGGCTCAGGCTGTCTCTCGACGGGGCCTTCGAGTATGTCGACGAGGCATTGATCGCCTACCGGATGGGTCACCCGGATCAGATGTCGCGCAGTCGCGAAGTTCGGTTCGAATGCTGCGACGCGGTCTTGAAAAAGTTCCTGGCCTTGGCGGGCCGGCGTCTGACGCCGCACACGTTGCGCAAGGCCCGACTCTACTCCTGGGTGACACGGGGACGACACTTCGAGGCGACATCAAAGCGCCACGCTCTCGGCTACTACCTGCGAGCGATCGCTCGTCACCCATTTCATGTTCCGGCCTACAAGGGGCTGGTCCGCGTGGCCCTGCCGGCCGGCTTCGGTGTCGGACGCTGAAAGCATGACGCGGCAGCTCAAGGTCGCGTTTCTCGCGGACACGCTCGTGACCGATCGCGCGGGGACCGAGCGGCATTTGCTCGAGATCCTCGGTCGACTCGATCGACAGAGGTTCGTGCCGTTGCTGGTCACGCTTCATGGATCGGCGTGGCTCGAGGAGGCGCGGCTGCCTTGTGAGCGAGTCGATCTGGGATGGCGAGGGTTCTGCGGGCCGTCCGCGATTGTCGCGATCTCTCGCTTACGACGATTGCTCCGGGAGCGGAAGATCGATCTGTTGCACACATTCTTTGAGGAGTCGGTTTTCGTGGCTTGGGCCGCCGCGATCGGAAGCGCCGGCCGAGTACGTTTGATCGCCAGCCGACGTGACATCGGCCTGGGCGCCGAGGAACCGTGGTATCACGGACTGATGCGGTCTCTTCGGCCGAGGGTCGCGCGGCGTTTCGACGCCATCGTCGCCAACGGGTCGGAGGTCGCCCAATACGTCGCCAGGATCGATCACCGACCGTTGGAGGCGATCCAGGTCATCCCGAACGGAGTGACCGTCGACGACGCTCCGCGGCCGGTCCCCGGACAAATGGCCGCGCATCCGGATGCGGTCTGGATCGTGGCGGTCGCCAACCTCAAGCCGGTCAAACGAATCGACGTTCTGATCGACGCAGTCGCACGGTTGATCTCGGCCGGCGCCGATTGTCGGGCAGTGGTGCTCGGTGAGGGCCCCGAGCGACCGGCGCTCGAGGCCCGCCGCGACGCGCTCGGGCTCGGGGAGCGCCTGTTGTTTCCCGGCGCGACCCGCGACGTTCGTGCGTGGCTGCAACACGCTTCGATCGCGGTCAACAGCTCCGATCGCGAAGGGCTATCGAACGGGATCCTCGAAGCGATGAGCTGCGCGCTACCGGTCGTGGCCACAAGGGTCGGAGACTCCGGCCGGCTCGTCGATTCGAGCAATGGTCGGCTGATCTCGCCGGGGGACCCGGTGGCCCTGGCGTCGGCGCTCATCGAACTGGCGAACGATCCTGGACTCCGGCGGGACCTGGGGCTGTGCTCAAGGCAGCGCGTCGATTCGGGTTACTCGTGGGCGGCCGCGATAACGGCCTATGAGCGCCTATACATGCAGTTGTCTTCCGCCGAGGCAGTGGTCGCTGGCGAAGCCCCATCACCCCGAGTCAGGCGAGGAGCATGACGTTGTTTGCCGGACTGCGCCGACGCGTCTTTCATCCGCTGCACGCCCGACTGAGCGGGAGCCCCCGCTGGCGATACTGGCAGGAACTGGAGCGGTCGCAGTGGCTCTCGCGGGACCGAATTCTCGAGATTCAGGCGCGGCGCTTGGTCGAACTCGTCCGCTTCGTCTACGACCACAACGATTTCTACCGGCGACGCTTCGATGAAGCCGGTCTGAATCCGAAGCAGATCCAGTCTCCTGAGGACCTGCGACGGTTACCGATTCTCGAAAAACCGGAGATCCGGGCGAATGAATCGAGTCTGATCTCGCGCGGATTCGACCGGTCGCGGTTGCTCGAGTTCCGGACGGGCGGTTCTACCGGCAAGCCGCTGCGCATCTTCTTGACCGAGGACTGCAGCGAGCGGCGAAACGCTTGCGCTTGGCGCCATGACCGCTGGACCGGCTGGGAGATCGGTGAGCCGGTCGCGGCACTGTGGGGCAATATCAATCGCCAGCCGGGTCTCAAGGAACGGCTGCGCCGGTCGTTGCTCGCACCGTCGATCTTCCTCGATACGATGGATCTGACGGTCGAGAGCGCGTCCCGTTTCGCCGAAGAGTGCCGGACGACCCGCCCGACGTTGCTGTTCGGGCATGCGCACTCGCTCTATCAGTTGGCGAGGATCGTTGATTCCGCAAAGCTAACGGGAATCACGCCACGCGGTGTTCTTTCGACGTCGATGACCTTACTGGCACACGAGAGGCAAAAGATCGAGCAGACCTGGGGAGTCCCGGTCCACGATCGATACGGATGTGAGGAGGTCAGCCTGATCGCTTCCGAGTGCGGGGCGACTCAGGGGATGCACCTCAACATTGAGCACTTGGTCGTCGAGTTGGTCGACGATCGGGGGGCTGTCGTCCCTAGTGGCGACCAGGGACGAATTGTCGTGACAGACCTCGGGAACTTGGCGATGCCGTTCTTGCGCTACTCGGTCGAAGATATCGGAAGTCTTGGAGCAGATCTGTGTCCGTGCGGTCGTGGTCTGCCGTTGCTGAACCGTGTCGATGGCCGCCTTGCGGACTACTTGACAAAGCTAGACGGGGCACGAGTTTCCGGGATTTCTCTGATCGAGAATACCCTGACCCGAATCCCAGGAATCGTTCAGATGCAGATCGAACAGGCGTCGATCGATCGGTTCGTGATCCGGGTGGTTCCAGGCATCGATTTCCGCGACCTGTATCGAGCGCAGCTCGTGGCTTACGTGAAGTTGGTCTTCGGCAATGAAGTGTCAGTCGAGGTCGTGCTGGTTCCCAGGATCGAACCGGAGCGCTCAGGAAAGTATCGTTTTTCCGTATCGCGTATCGCGGTAGAGAATGCACTTTGAGCCCGCGAATCGGAACGGCAGCGCCGTCTCTCCCAAGAGATTCAGTCAAGGTCGAGTATCCGGAACAGCACCGGCTGGTTCTCGGGCTTTTTTGTTGTTATGTCCTTGCCTGGTACTTGCAGTTCAGCTATCGCTGGCCGATCTTTCAGTCCGTTCGCTTCGAATTCTCGCTGGCCGCAATTCTTTCTGCGGTTGCCATATTTCGAATCGTCAGTGGCGTTCATCGTGGCAGCGCCCCGGGCTACCTTCGTGGCTGGGTGACCGCGCTCTTCGGCGCAATCATCTTGGCACTGGTGGCGTCGAAGGATCCCGCGACCTCGTGGCCGATTTTCATCGATCGCGTCGTGGAATTCTCATTCATGGCGCTGTTCATATCGGTATTCGTCGTCACTCCCCGGGGCTTGCGATGGTTTCTCGCTGCGTTCATTTTGGCATGCCTACGATTGGGGTATGAAGGGCTGGTGGGTTTCATGACCGGCAGTCTAGTTTGGGAAAACCAAGGCATCCTGCGCTTGCATGGTCCGACGCCCTTGTATGCCCACCCAAACTCTTTCAGTGGGAATGCACTCGGGACTCTGCCCTTCGCGATCTGCTTGTTTCCGCACGTCGGCCGCTGGGCAAAGGCGCTCCTGTTGATGCAGGGATTGTTTTCCATGAACATTATTGTTAGAACCGGTTCCCGAACCGGGTACGTAGCCCTGGCCGCGCTCGCGGTGTTTCTGGTCTATCGGTCCAAGAATCGATTTCGCGCGGCCCTCATCACCCTGGCGGTCGCTGTGGCTTGTTTCGTAGTATTGCCCGACGAATACAGGGCAAGGGCGTACTCGATTCTCACATTTGAAGAGAAAGAGGGGAAATCCGCGGAAACCCGCATTCAGATTCTCGAGGACGCATGGGCGGTTTTTGTCGAGAATCCGCTGGGAGTCGGAGTGGGGGCCTTTCCCGCGGTACGCGCCGCGCGATTCGGACGATTCCAAGATACGCACAACCTATACCTGGAAGTCGCGACCAACCTGGGAATCCAAGGCTTGGTGGCGTTTCTCGGTTTTGTGACGGCGATGCTTCTAGCGCTAGCCCGGGTCGGCGCGAGGCTGGACCGACAGCTTGGCCGACTCGACGTGATCCGAGGTGGCACCACGGAGTTCTCGGACCATCTCCAGGACGTTCGCTTTCTTCGCGCAACGTGTTCCGCGGTGTCACTCTTCTTGGGGCTTCGATTGGTTCTCGGTCTGTTCGGGATGGATCTTTACGAGATCTACTGGTGG
>JANNRU010000517.1:0-5495 GCA_031401755.1 Acidobacteriota bacterium
AGTTGCCGCAGGGCGGAACGCTCCCAGATCGAGTTCGCATCGGAGAACGCGACGATCTCGCCGCGGGTCTGGGCGATCCCACGATTGATCGCCGCGGTCTTGCCCTGCCGCGGGTCCTGGCGGATCAAGCGAACCCCGCGATCCGCAAACGCGGCGACGATCGCATCGGTACGGTCGGTCGAGCCATCGGAGACCACGATCAGTTCGAGCCGTTCGACCGGGTAGTCCAGGGCGAGCTTGTTGTCGATGGTGCTCGCGATCGATGATTCTTCATTGTGAGCCGCGATCAGCAAGGTCACGGTCGGCTCGATCGGCTCCCGCCGCACGGGCCGCGGAGCGAGCCGCGACACGATCCAGATTCCCGCGGGGTAACCGACGTAAACATAGGCCAGTCCGGCGATCGCGCACCCGAAGAGGATCGCCGAGACTGACACGTCTAGGCCCGGACCGCCGCGCGATCCGACTGCGCTTCGCTCGACAGCGATACGGAACGCGGCGGCGCGGCCTCGGCGAGCAAGTCGGACATCCGGCCGAACCGATGACGATCGAGCAGCCGGCGGAGCTTCGTCGCCGTTCCCCGTAAATTGACGTAGTGCCTGAATCGGCTGACGAGTCCGGCACCCTCGATCCGCGGCTGGTCGGGATCGACCTCCCAAGGGTGGACGTAGACGACGGCTGGTCGCGCCTCCTGCCGGTTGAGACGCCGGATCGCCCACGACGTCAACCAACCGGGGTAGAGGCGCAGGTATCCCCCGCCGGCAACGGGCAGCGTGCGCGAGCCCACGGCCAACGTCGAAGGCGGGATCTCGATCAGCGAGTGCCCCGCGGGTGTCGTCAAGCGGTAGATCCCGCGCGGTGCCCCCGGAATGCCGTACCGGTCGTGGACCACCGGGAACAGGCTCGAGTCGTAGCGAAATCCACATTCAGCGATTACGTCGAGAGCCCACAGGTTGGACCGGCCGATCGAGAACGATGCGGCGCGGTGGCCCTCGACGGCGCCGCTGGTCAGCTCCTCGAGCAGTCGCTTGGACCGCAAGAGTTCCTCCCGGAACTCGCTTGGGGTCTGTTCGTAAATCAGCCGGTGGCTGTAACCGTGCGAACCGACCTCATGACCGCGCCGCACGATCTCGCGGATCAACGCCGGTTGACGCTCGGCGACCCAACCGAGACAGAAAAACGTCGCGCGGACATCGACCTCGTCAAACAGGTCGAGCAGCCGTTCGGTGTTCGAAACCACGCGACTTTCATGGCCATCCCAGTCCTCGCGGCGCACGACGGACTCGAATGCCGAGACCTGGAAGTGCTCCTCGACATCCACGGTCAACGCGTTGATCGGACCGGATGCGTTCGACTCAGACACGGTTCTGGTCGAGCCAGGCCAGGAGCTCGGATCGCTTGTAGCGCAAATCCGACGTCCGGCCGGTGCCAACGCGGTAGGCGGGAATGAGGTTGCCGCGGGTCAATTCCCAGAGCTTCGTTCGACCGATCTTGAGCAGCTGGCGGGCCTCGCGAGCGGTGAGGATCTCCTCGAAAGACGTGGAGACCGGTGGTGCGTTCGCCTTTTCCCCCACCCGTCCGGGCGCTCGGCTGTTCGTATCCATGGCGCTGCTCATGCTCGCCCCGATGCCGCGTGGGCCTTCGCGCGATCCCACGCTTCGAGCAGAGCCGATGCGGTTCGCGCGGGATCGTGACGGAGCTTGTCGCCTGCGGCCCGCAGGTCACAGAGCAAAATCTGCCTCCCGGCGAGTGCCTCGCGGTCTTTGGGGGAAAGGGTGAGCGGCTGCGCGCCCTCGGCCCGGTAGCGCGCGAGCGTCGCCTGATCGACCGGCCCGTCGTGGGCCAGAACCGCATCGATCACTCGCCCACCGACGTGATCCTCGAGGATCCGGATGTGGTCGACGATCTCCAGGCCAATCGTCTCATGCCGGTCGCTGACCAGATTCGCGACGAGCACCCGCACCGCGCGCGTTTTGCGCAGCGCCGCGCGAACCTCGTCGAGCACGATCGTCGGCAGCAGACTGGTGAATAGGCTCCCCGGTCCCAGCGCAATGAGATCGGCGTCGCAAATCGCCTCGACGACACCCGGAGTCGGCTGCGCCGTCGACGGCACGAGAGTGACCTGGGTCACGCGCTCGCGGCTCGCGCCGATCGCACTCTCCCCAACCAAGAGTCGCCCGTCCTCGAACTCGGCCTGGAGCGTGACATCTTCGAGCGTCACCGGGAGGATCCGGCCCCGGGTTCGCAGCACTCGGCTGGAGACCTCGACGGCCTTCAAAAAGCTACCGGTCTGTTCGGCCAGCGCGGCGAGAATCAGATTGCCCACGCTGTGGCCGCCAAGCTCTTCGCTGCCGTCGTAGCGGTGCTGGAACAGCCCGGCCAGCAGGTCTTCGTCCTCGGACAACGCGACGAGGCAGTTGCGTACGTCGCCCGGCGGTGGCAACCCGCGCGAGCGGCGCAAGCGACCCGAACTGCCCCCGTCATCGCTCATGGCCACGATCGCGGTCAGTGCCTCGCCGTCCCCCGGCGCCAGTAGCCCGCGAAGTCCACGGAGCACCGCCGGCATTCCCGTCCCGCCGCCGAGGGCGACGATTTTGCACGGGCCGTGCGGCATCAACGACTCCGTTCGCGATCGTAGTAGGCGTGGTAGCTCTTTTCGTACTGGTAGTACTCGCGATCGGCGAGGCTGTAGGTGACGTCGTTCAAAACGGAACCGAGTACACGCGTCGAGGTCACGGCATTGACCGCTTGCAGATACATCGACTGTCGCGTCTTGCCCGCGCGGACCACGACCAGCGCCCCGTCACAAAGCGCGCCGACCGCGTCGGCGTCCGTAAACGGGACGATCGGCGGCGTATCGACGATGATTCGCGTGAAACGCGTGCGCAGCTCGGCGAACAACCGGCGAGCCGGCTCGGCTGAGAGCAACTCGGACGGATCCTCGGGCGGCGCTCCAGCGGGAAGAATGCGCAACGTCGTGTTCTCGAGTTCGAGAATCGCGTGATCGAGCTCGGTCTGTCCGAGGAGCAGTTCGGCGACGCCCAGACGCGGGCGCGGCTCGATCCAGTGTTCGACGGTCGGCCGGCGCAGGTCCGCGTCGATGAGCAGCACCTCGCCTTGATGGTCGGCGGCAAAAGCCAGTGCCAGATTCGTCGAGACGATCGACTTGCCTTCGCCGGGCGCAGCGCTCGTGACCAAAATGACCTGAAGGCTCTCTTTATGCTCGTTGACCAGCAGCGTCTTCAGGCGACGGAACTGCTCGGCGGCGACAGACCGCGAGCGCGACACCAAGACCAGCTCGGGTGTGTCGACGATCCGGCGTTTGATCAATTTGGCCAGCGGAACGCCCGCAGTGATCATCTCGCCGCGGCGACCGCTGCGACGATCTTCGGTAGCGCGGTTCTTGCCGAATCGAAATGATTTGATGCCATAACCGCTTGTCATGATCTCACCAGCTAAAAGGGAAGTAGACGAGTATCACGGCGAGCACTGCCGCGAAGGCCAGCGACAGGCCGAAGTTACGCATGCGCTCGTGTCGACCGAAGTTGGTCGTTTCCTGGGTTGCAACACGAGGGATGCTGACCAGAACGGGGAGATCCGAAATTGCGCGCAGACCGGCCTCCGAGGCCACCATGGGATTTAGGAATCGCCGAGCCGGGATCGGTCCGACGAATAGCGCAAGGCCGGCGACGAGCCCGACGAGCAGGACCTTCACGGGTTGAGGCTGACTGGCACGACGGGGGACCTGGGCCAACTCGACGACTTCGAGTTGCTCGCCCTGCTGGCGCTCTTCGAGCTCCTGCCCGCTGCGCGCGCGCGCCAGTGAATTTTCGAGCTCGGTGACGCGACGCTCGTAGCGCTCGGCCTCACCCTTCAATTCGTCCAGGCGCCCTTGACGCTCAGGCGTCACAGTGATCCGCGAGTCGTACTTGGCGATCTCCGCGCGTAGCTTGGCCGCGTCGTGCTCCATCCGAGCGAGCTCCGCGCGCTCGCCTTCGAAGCGCTTGGCCAGCGGAGACTTCGGTGGCGCCGCGCGGCCGGGCGCGTCCTCGATCGGATCCGGCTGCGTGACTCGCCGAACCTTCAGGGCGGCGATCTCTCGCCGTTTCTTGTCCACATCCGGGTGTTTTTCCGTGTAGTCGATGAGCAGGTTTTTCAACTCGCCCTCCAGCCGGGCCAGCTGCTGTTCGTAGGGATCGACGCCGAGCGCTTCAAGATCCGAACCCGAAAGCTCGCCGGAGCTTTCGGAAAGAGTCTCCTGAAGTTCCGCGAGCGTCTTGCGCTGACGCAATTGACGCTCGGTGTTCTCCGCCAGACGTTCCTCGGCGGTCTCTCGTCTCCGGCGATTTTCCTCGAGTGCGCCCTCGGTCATCGCTCCGAAGGAGGTCAGGTACTCCCGTAATGCGCGCTTCGCCCGATCGTGGTTTACGCGCACATCTGTCAGTTCGACCTCGAGTGTTTCGGCGACGAGAGTTGCCGACTCCGAACGCGACCGCGCGTTCTCTTCGATGCACAAGCCGACCAGCGCGTTGGCCACCGTGGCCGCGCGTTGGGGATCGTCGTCCTGGAACGCGAGCGTGAACAGGCCGTCCCTCGGTGCGGCGTCGACCTCGATCCGTGAACGAACCCAGCGGATCGCTCGGTCGCGGCTGTTCGCGTCGGTCGGACTGATGCCGTAGTGCTTGCTCAAGATCCGTGTCAGGAATTTCTCGCCAAAGACCAATTCCCGCAACGTCACCAATCGGCGCGCAAAGTCCTCGCTGGCGGTCGCCCGCGCGAATTCGGTGGGCATCTTCGCCGGTGACACGCGCATTCGCGCCTCGGCCAGGTAGACCCGCGGGATGAAGTGCAAGGCGATGAGCGCGCCGGCGAGGCCGAAACAGAGCCCGGCGACGATCGTCCACCAAGAATGCATGACGCTGTCGATCAGCTCCCAAGCCAGCGCCTTCCCGGAGTCTTGGCTCACGACCGACCTCCGCGGGCGAGTTCGGTCCGTCCCAGCGGGTACCAGACGAGTCCGATGGTTCCAGACCGGATCTCGCTCTCTAGACTCGGATCGTCGCTGGACTGGTCGGCCCAACTGGCACCGAGTCGGACACCCAGGGTTTGCGCGAAACCGCGCTCGATGCTTCCGGAGAGGGCCCGAGCATCGACGTTGGAAGCGCCGTCCGCCGTCGGGTTCCGGCGCGCGATACGGGTCGAGGCATTCCAAAACCAGGCTCGCCCACCCGCTCCGCTGTAGTTGACGCCGATCGCGGTGTCGGTCGAAGTTCCGGAGAGCGCGCCGCCGGCAGACGGCGCGAGCGCGGCGTCGACCGTCAATTGCGAGGATCGGAACTCCCGGCTCAAGCCAAACCCGAGTTGGACGCCGGTACGGCTATCGTCGGTCGAGAGATTTTCGATCGCGTCGCCGGTGGCGCGGAAGCCCCCGACCGTGGCGTCCAAGCTGAGAACTCGGCTGACGCTGTGGCGGATGGCAAAGAAGGCCGATTGCGAAG
>JANNRU010000518.1:0-2335 GCA_031401755.1 Acidobacteriota bacterium
TGCTCAACGGGGATCTCCCCGCCCTCCGGCCTTCCACCCTACGCCGCCTACTCGCGAGACACCGCCGCCGCGGTGCCGCACTCTCCTTGGTCACGACGACTCTTCCCCACCCGGCAGGCTACGGCAGAATCGTGCGCGACGCGCGCGGCGAGGTCGTTCGAATCGCCGAGGACCGTGACTGCGGCCCGGCCGAGCGCGCGATCCGCGAAGTCAATTGCGGGATTTACTGCGCGGACGCGGCGACGCTAATCGGGACGTTGCGTGAATTGAAGCCGAACAACGCGCAAAAAGAGATTTACATCACCGACGCGGTCGCGCGTCTCATCGCCAGCGGAGCCAAGGTTGCCGCCTTGCTTCACGACGATGCCGACGAGGTCCTCGGTGTCAACACGCGCGAGGAGCTCAGCCGAGTAACGCGCGCGATGTGGGCGCGCAAGGCCGCCGAGCTCCAAACTTCCGGGGTGACGATCGTCGATCCGGCGCAGACCTGCATCGATCCCGAGGCCCAGATCGGCCGCGACTCGGTCATCTGGCCCGGGGTCGCGATTCAGGGCGCGACCCGTCTGGGTGAAGGCTGTCAGGTCCTGTCCGGATCCCGTATCGCTCGTTGCCGCATCGGACGACGCGTCGAAATCCGCGACCACTCGGTGCTCGTCGAAAGCCGCGTCGGAAACGATGTCTCGATCGGCCCGTTCGCGCACCTTCGTCCGGGATCGATCGTCGAGGCCGATGCGCGCATCGGCAACTACGTCGAACTGAAGATGACGCGCCTCGGTCGGCGCAGCAAGGCGCCGCACCTGAGCTACCTTGGGGATGCCGAGATCGGAGCCGACTGCAACATCGGCGCCGGCACGATCACCTGTAACTATGACGGGCAGAAAAAGCACCCAACAACGATCGGGCGAGCGGTCTTCATCGGCAGCGATTCCCAACTCATCGCGCCGGTCACGATCGGCGATCGAGCTTACGTCGCAGCCGGCTCGACCGTCACCGAAGATGTCCCAGCCGGAGCGCTGGCGATCGCGAGAGGCCGCCAGCGTAACGTCGAAGGCTGGGTCGCAAAACGCCAACCCAAGAAGCAGACCAAACAGCGCTAATCCAGGCAGCGCCCCCGGTTTCGGCGTATCTTTCCGGGCCTGATTCCCGAAGGAGGCTCCCCAGAATGGCGGATCGATCCACGAGGGCCTTGGTCACCGGGGTACTGCTGGCCCTGCTCGCGTGCGGGTCGGCCCGGGCGGGTGGCGATCTGGTCGTCCTACACCCCGACCAACTCGCCGGCCTCAAACAGCACGACCTTCCGGCAATCTGGAAGGGCGCGAGTTTTTTCGTTGCCGAATGGGATGCCGACCAGCAGGCGCGAGCCCGTGCGCGGGGCCTCGAGTTCAAGGTCGTCGCCCTCGATCTACGCGACGGGCCGATCTGGCTGTTCGAACTGCACGAAAACGAAGAACCGCCCGATGCCTGGACGCCCGCGCTCGTCTACCGCAGCGGATCCAAGGTCCTCGTCACTATCGCGGAAGAGGACGCCCGGACCTGGATCGATCGCGGCTACCATGCCGTCCGGATCAGCCGAGTCTCTCGCGGCTTCGGCCCCCCAGCAGGCGCGCCGCTCGCATTCAATTGCGCCAACAGCCCGACCGTCTCCGACCTGATCTCGCGGACCTCACAGACGCGCTGGGTCGACTGGATCGAGAAGATCTCGGGCGCCGAGACGGTCACGATCGGCGGACAAACCACCACGATCGTTACGCGCAACTCGTCCCCGATGTTCTCCGGCTCCCCGCTCGCACCGGGCTTCGAATTCTTGCAGCAGCAATTGGCCTCGTGGGACTACCCGCCCACCGACATCGAGGTCGACCCGTTCGCTGGATTCAGTGGGATGACCTGGAAGAACCTGATCCTGACGATTCCCGGCGAGACGATTCCCCAGGACGTCGTGTTGCTGACCGCGCATTGGGACTCGCGCTCGAACAACCAATCGTCTTCAAATACCCTCGCCCCCGGCGCCGACGACAACGGGAGCGGCTCGGCGACGCTCCTTGAGGCCGCACGCTTGCTTCGGCAGTTTCGCTTCGCCCGTACCGTCCGGGTGATCTGGTTCACCGGGGAGGAAGACGGCTTGATCGGCAGCGAAGCCTACGTCCTGGACCACTCGATGTCCGGTGTTCTCGGGGTCGTCAACCTCGACATGTTCAGCTACGACAGCAACGGCGACCGCTGCATGGAGATCCATGTCGGCGTGCTCCCGCAGTCCCAGGACATCGGCGCCTGCTTTCAGAGCAGTCTTGCGGCATACGCGCTGGGGCTGAATCACGACTTCCTGACGACCGGCGCC
>JANNRU010000519.1:0-6664 GCA_031401755.1 Acidobacteriota bacterium
ACCGAAGCCCCGCCTCAGGGACAGACCGCCCCCGGCGCCGGACTCGGTCTCTCGCGACCGAGACTGTCCTCGCCGAACGATCCGTCGCCGACCGCGTTGCGAGCCACGATCAGGAATACGTGGTTGCCGGGGAGGTCGGGAACGAGCGCCGTGGTCTGCAGCCCCAACTCCCCTTCGCACGCGGGCACGGCTCGATCGTGCGGCCCCGTCAGGTCGATGCGATACAGGTTGTAGGTCTCGACCGGTCCGCCGTAGCTCGGCGACGACCAGCTCAGCCGGTAGCCCCCGGCCTCCTTGCCGATGTGCAGCATTCCGGAGACGTTGGCCGGATCGCCGGCCTCGCCGGGAGGGCCGACGTCGACCAGCTCGATCTGCGGAACTTGTTCGTCACCTCGCGGCCCGCGAGCAGGAGGCGGTTCATCGAGTTATCGAGATACTCGCGGAAGTCCGCGGCGATCCGCGGGATCCTCGAGTGCCTCAGTTTGCCTTCCCGCGCACCGCCGATCGCGGCAACGGCGTTTGACCCCGAGCGGAACGGGAACGAGCCGGAGATCGACGTCGATCCGGACTTCGAGTCGTGCTCTGGTTCCGGGCCCGGGTTCCGCGGCAGGGTGTCTCCGGACGACGGTTATCCAGCCGTCGGGGCCTGGGGAACGACCCGGTCGAGGCGACCTAGGGTCACTGTATCGGACGTTCGAGGACCCGGATACGTGAGCGTCGGGTCTCCATGTTCATGTTGGTCAGTCGCAGACCAGCGTTCGCGAGACTGTCGATGCGCGGTGTTGGGGGCGCCGCGGGGTCGCTCCGCCGCCGAAGGCGCCGATCTCCCCATACCCCCCAAGTTACCCGCAGAGAATGAAGAGGATGTTGGGCTTCTTCTGCTGCGCCTGCAGAGGAGTTGCAATGGAGAGCGCAATTGCCACCAGCGTGCCGGCGGGGAGGCTCTGTGTGCGGGTGACTCTCACTGGTCTGGCCTTTCAGAACGTTCAAAACGAAACGGTGCGTTGGATGACCCCGAACAGGCCATGGTGCCGATGGCGTAGGGCGGGACGACATCGGCCCAGAGTGGAAACAGAATGCGGACGCGACGCACCGGCGCGATCGACGACAGCACCACGCCGATGAACAGGAGATGGCCGGTCTCGACGCCAGCACTGAAGAACAACAGCACCGTTGGAATGTGTCCGGCCGGCAGCCCGGCGTCGCTCAGCCCGCCGGCAAAACCCAGGCCGTGCATCTCCACCCTGCCCCCCAATTATCCCGACACGGCCGACGTCCGTGACCGTGTCGACGCAAAGTTCAAACGTCGGGATTCGGGCACCGTGTCGGGCCTGGAGGTCGACATGACGCAAGCTGGCCTCCGGTGAACGCCTGGACTGTACGCACCACGGGGCGCCGCTGCGGGAATCGGCTCCAGGACAGTAGGAATTATCGAATTCGTGACGACCGCCACAGGCAGCTAGCGAAACCTCTTTCTTTTTCTAAGGATTTGGTGTAGACAAAGACCACTCAGAGTCCGAAAGGCGACCCCGGCGTCGGAGTCGTCTCGCGATCGCTTCACGGGGGTACCGGTCATGCGCGCCAAGTATGTTTGGATTTCGGCCGTCCTGCTCTTGCTCGGGGCATCTGCGGGCGCGCGAAATTCGGTGGCACCGGCGGCTAGGTCGCTCCGCCTCGACGGGGTGTCGGAGCGTACCGATCGCGGGCGGCCCACGGCGATCGGTTCGGCCGACTTCAACGAGGACGGCACCCCCGACCTCGTTCGCGGCCACGCGATTCCCGGCGGAGCCTATCTGACGCTTCACTTCGGCGACGTGGGGGCACTCTTCCCGCGGCGCGGCCGCGCCACCGATGCGCCGCCATTCGTCAACCCTGGCCGGGAGTTCGGTCTGTCCGATGCACCGGAGCTATTGAGCGCGGGCGACTTCGATGGAGATGGCCATTCCGACATCGTCACCGCCGCGCTGGGCGGTGATCGACTCAGCGTGCTCGCCGGCGATGGCCGCGGTGGATTTGCGCCGATGCGGTCGCTCGATCTGGCAGGGTCGGTGACGGCGATGCTCGCTGGCGAGATTGGCCGTCGGGACGGGCTGCTCGATCTCATCGTCGGCATCTACGGTCGCGACGGGACCGGAGTGCTGGTGTTCGAAGGGCCCGGCGGAGCGTTGCGCAACGAGCCGCGGTTCGTCGGATTGCCGGGTCGGCCCGAATCGCTGGCCGTAGACCTCTTGGACCCAGACACCTACTACGACATCGCCGTCGCGTTCGGAAGCTCGCTGTTCGTCATCCACGGCCAGGACCAGTACGCGGGGTCCAACACGCCTGGTCAGGCGCGCGCCTGGAACCCGCGCGTGGATCGATTCGACGGGCCTTCGATGATCACCGCGATCGCTTCAGGAGACTTCGCCGGCATGCACGCCAGGCAGCACGAGTTGGCGGTTCTCTTCGAGGATCGCAGCATTCAAGTGCTCAGCCTCGATCCGCTTGCGGGCGCCGAGAGCGGGTGGGCCCGCTGGAAAACGCTCGGCGTGGGGGAGCTGCCCCCGTTCACTCCGCGGCCAGGCGCGGCGCGATCGCCCGACGATCCACCCGCCCCGTTCATGACCGCGGCGCGCGTCGGCGGAAAGCCGGCGCAGGATCTCGTTGTCATCGAGCCGGCGGCCGCCCGGCTTCACGTCTTTGCGGCCGAGCCGCGCTCGCCGCGGGAGGAACCGAAGCCGGCTGAGCTGTCCCGCGCTCCCGCGCTCGAGTTCGCGGACGAGCCGGTCGCGCTTCTGCCGATGCGGCTGAACCAGGACGCGTTGAGCGATTTCGTGATCCTGACCCGCGGCACGGAGTCGACCCTGCTGATCCCATCCGACATTTCCTCCGTGTTCACGGTGACGAACCTGGCCGACAGCGGGCTCGGGTCGTTGCGGGACGCGATCCTGGAAGCGAACTTGACCCCGGGACCCGACTCGATCGAGTTCAACATCGAAGGCATCGGCCCCTATATCATCACGCCCAGCACGCCGCTCCCGGCGATCACCGAGGCGCTGACCGTGGACGGCTACACGCAACCCGGTGCTCTGGCCAACACCGTCCCCGCCCCGGGGCTCTCGGACGCCGTCCTGCAGATCGAGATCGACGGGACGCTCATCGTCCTCGGCAGCGGGCTGGTCATCGACGCCGGTGGCAGCGCGGTGCGCGGCCTCGTCATTCGCGCCTTCTTTCTTGACGACGGCATCACGTTGAACTCGAACGGGAACATCATCGAGGGCAACTACCTCGGGACGGATGTGACCGGCACGACGAGACTGGGCATGGGCAATGGGAACGGCATCCAGATCTATGGCGCGAACAACACCGTCGGGGGCACGGTCGCTCAGGCGCGCAACCTCCTCTCCGACAATGACGACGACGGCGTCGACATCCAGACCGCGACCGGGATCGGCAATCTGATCCAGGGTAACTTCATCGGCACCAACGCCTCAGGCACGGACTCGTTGGACAACGGCACCGACGGGGTCCAGATCTTCGGCGGATCGAACAACGTGATCGGCGGGACACTTCCGGGAGCCGGAAACCTTATCTCCGGCAACTTCGCGGACGGCGTGTTCATCTCCCTGGGAGGCGCGGGGAATGTCGTGCAGGGTAATCTCATCAGCACCGACGTCACCGGGACGCTACTTCTGGACAACAACGGCGACGGCGTGGCGCTGGAGGGTGCCCCGGGCAATTTCATCGGCGGCACGAGCACCGCGGCCCGCAACGTGATTTCCGGCAACGAAGGCGCGGGCATCTTCATGCTCCAGACGTCGCTGAACCAGGTGCAAGGCAACTTCATCGGCACGGATATCACGGGCACGTTCGCGATTGGCAATGTCCTGGGGGGCATCGAGATTCGCGACTCGGCGGACAACACGGTCGGCGGCACCAGTGCCGAGGCTCGCAACGTAATCTCGGGCAACTTCCTGGCCGGGATCGTGATCACACTAGCCGGCGCGTCGGGAAATCAGGTGCAAGGCAACTACATCGGTACGGACGCCTCCGGCGCCGCAGCGCTCGGCAACGCGTCGGAGGGCGTGAGAATCCTCAATGCGCCGGAGAACATCATCGGCGGCCCCACTGCGGGACACCGCAACGTCATTTCGAGCAACTCCCGTGGCGTGCTCGTGCAGTCGGCGGGGGCGACCGGAAACCTGGTGCTGGGCAACTTCATCGGCACCGACGCCGCCGGCACTGCCGATCTGGGCAACACGCAGCAGGGCGTGCTGATCTTCGACGCGCCGGACAACGAGATCGGCGGGATCGACCCCGGAATGGGCAATCTCATCACGGGCAATGACGGGGCCGGCGTCTGGATCTTCGGGAATGGGGCGATCAAGAACACGGTGTGGGGCAACTCCATCTCGGCGAACGGGCTGCGCGGCCTCGACCTGGGTACAGCCGGCGTCACGGCGAACGACGTCGGCGACGGCGACAACGGGGCGAACACCTTGCAGAATTTCCCCGTGATCACGTCGGCGGAGCTGGGCGCCTCCACGACCGCGGTGGGCGGTACGATCAACAGCGTCCCGGACTCCCTGTTCCGGCTGGAGTTTTTTGCCAATGCGGCTTGCGATTCCTCCAACCACGGGGAGGGTGCCGTATTCCTGGGCTCCGCGATGGTGTCGACCAATGCGAGCGGCAACGGGACGTTTTCGACATCGCTGGCGACCGGCTCCACCGGCCTGCCTGAGATCACGGCGACGGCGACGGACCCGATCGGCAACACTTCCGAGTTTTCGCATTGCTTCACGGGGTCCACGTGTACGGTGCCGGCGGTGTTCGGCGAGAGAATCCGCGCGACGATCCCCGGCAGCTTGACCTGGCCCACGCCTCAGGACGTCCACTACGCCAAGGGGATCTTGGCCAATGTGGGCAGCTACGCGACGATCGCCGACGGCGTGCTGCTCGGTGCATTGGCGCTAGATATTTCAATGGACACCCCCACACCCGGAACCGGGCTGTACTACTTGGTCCGGCCCGAGGACTGTGGGAGTTGGCAGAGTAACCCGGGGGCGGAGCCGGGACGGGACACCGTGCTGCCTTAGGCACCTTCTTCACGGAAATGGGCCGAGGCGGTATCCTCATCTGCCGTGAACGAACGTCGCGCGTACGATCCTCGCCTTCTCGGCGGGCCGCCGGGACGCGAACCGGTCGTCGCCGCCGTGCTGCCGGCTTACAGGACCGCGTCTTCGATCGGGGGCGTGATCGAGCGGATCCCTGCAAGCGTGCGGCACGTGATCGTCGTCGACGATGCTTCACCGGACGGCGTGGGCCAGGTGGTCCTGGGTCTCGCGGACCCCCGCATCGTCTTGATCGCTCACGAGAAGAACCGCGGCGTCGGCGGGGCGATGAAGACCGGGTTTGCGCGCGCGCTCGAACTCGGCGCCGACATCGTGGTCAAGCTCGACAGCGATGGCCAGATGGACCCGGTACTGATTCCCGAGCTCGTGGCACCCCTCGTCGACGGGCGAGCGGATTTTGCCAAAGGGAACCGGTTCGCCGACCTCTCCGTCATCAACGCGATGCCCCCGCTGCGCCGGTTCGGCAACCTCTCCCTCTCCTTTCTCGTGAAAGTGGCCTCGGGTTACTGGAGCATTTTCGATCCGTGCAATGGTTATCTTGCCATCTCGAGCGACCTGCTCCGAGACATCCGGCGCGACCGGCTCGCCGATCGCTATTTCTTCGAGATCAGCCTGCTCTGTGAGTCGTATCGTAATCTCGGCGTCGTCCTCGATATCGACATGAAACCCCGCTACTCCGGGGAGACCAGTTCGCTGAGCCCGGCGCGTTCGCTCGTGGAATTCTCGGGACGCCTCTTCGTGCAGATCTTGCGCCGTATCGGTTCCACCTACTTTCTTCGCGACTTCACCGTCGTTTCCATATTCATCTCGGCCGGCGTTCCGTTGCTCGCGTTCGGAGGCGCCTGGTCGCTCTACCATTGGTACCGTTCGTGGGTCACACACGTGGTCGCTTCGACCGGAACCGTCATGATCGGCACGCTGGCCATCATCCTGGCGTTTCAACTTCTACTACAGGCCATCGTCCTCGACGTCGAAAACGAGCCGGGCAGGCGGGGACGCTGAGTCGGCGAGGAGGAATCGTTGCACCCCGCACTCCGTGAAACGAAGGCCAGATTCCAGCCCGCGGTCCGGGCGGTCCTGGAACAGACCCGTAGTGAGGCCCTTGCTGAAGCCGCGCTTCCGGCCTACGCGCACAGGAATCCACTGATCGACTGGGTCTTTTGGCGGCGGCTGAGCGTGGCATTCGCCGAAGCCTGCCAGCACGACGGCAGAACAGCGCTCGATTTCGGCTGCGGAACCGGGCTCATGTCCGAGGCACTCACCACGGCGGGATTCAACGTGACCGCCGTCGACCTTGATCTTGGCCCGAAGCGGCTACTCGAAGAGCAACTCCACTTCGCCAAGTCGATCACCTTCGTCGAAGGCGACCTCGTGGCGCTCGATCTGCCCCCGGGGAACTTCGATGTCATCTTGGCTCTCGATGTGCTGGAGCATATCTCGCCGCTCGTCCCGTACGTGCAGGCGTTCGAACGTTTGCTGAGCCGCGAGGGGGTGTTGATTGTCTCGGGTCCCACCGAGAACTGGCTCTACAGGCTGGGGCGCAGAGTGGCCGG
>JANNRU010000520.1:0-2147 GCA_031401755.1 Acidobacteriota bacterium
ACTGAACAACAAGATCCGGGTCCTCCAAAGGCGAGCGTACGGTCTGCGCGATCAGGAATACCTGCGGCTCAAGATCCTGACGTGCATGCTCCCCGAGCTCTGAAATGATCCGGAATCACCCACTCGATTTCCTGAAGAGCCTGAAAAACAGGATCCCGAGACCGGACAACAAAATGCAGACGGTGGCGATCTGACCACCGAACGAGAGCGGCCAGACCTCGCGGTACCCGACCGTGGTCAACGTGATCACGGTCATGTAGAACGCGTCCCACCAACCCGCGCCCTCGACTACTCGATAGATTACCGTGCTCACGGTGAAGAGCACCGCGAGCAAGCCGATCGATCGAATGAGTCGGATCCGCAAGCAGATCGAGCCTAGCGAAGACTTTCGCTGAAGACAAGGTTTCTGGCGGGGAGATTCTCGAAGGCGAGTCCTATTGTCGCATCCGTAGGCGTAGCGCCGAGGCGAGTTCCGCCCACGCGGCGCGTCGCGCCGAGCTGGAGTCGGCTGAATCTAGGACCGACAGGCGTGCGTGGACCTGGTTCTCGACAGCCCAGAACGAGATATCGAGGGGCAGGGCGCGAACGCTGGCGACCGCACGCGCGAGCAAACGGATCGACTCCGGATCCGGGTGTTCAGCTTCCAGCGTCGTGGAGCTTCGTTCGAGAGCGCGGCCGACCGCGAGTCCCAATCCCGCGCGGTCGATCGGAATCCCCTCGGCGTCGGCCTCGGTCGTGAGGGCGGCGAGCCGCTCGATGCCCGGCGGCCCGGCCTCGATGGCCAGACGCATACGGGCGTCGAGCGCGTACTCGGAGGCGACGCGGAGCGCGAGCGGTGGTGGCGCACCGAGCTTGCCGAGAAGGCGCAGCAGCGGCGCGTTCCGCTCGTGGAGACGCGTGAGTACCTCACCGGCTTCGGTCAAGCTGGGTTCGAGCAGGAGCCCGACCAAGCGCCGCTGGTCGTCGCGAAACAGCGAGCTCAAGGAGTGGATCTGCCCGTCGAACAGGCGGTCGAAGCGGCGAATGACCTCAGTCCATTCACTCGTCGCCAGCAGCTCAGTGATCTCCGCGGTCGCTGTTCGAAATCGTTGCGGTCCGACGTCGGTGACCGCGGCGGTCGTCAGGTGGTGATCGTCCAGGTGAACCGCGCCGACGAACAGCGTCGAGCTGGATTCGGTGGTGGTGTCGGTCAGTCGCACGCGCGCGAAAAACGCTCGTGGATGTTCCGAGGGCGTCACGACCTGTTCCAGCGAATCAGCCTTCCAACCGTAGAATTCCGAGTAGGATCGCTGGGGCTCGAACAGGCGATTCGTCGCCCAATGCACCGCCGCGCGCGCGGTACTCGAGATCGCCGGCTGAACCAAGCGCTGCCAGACGCCACGCCCGTTGACGAACTCCGGTCGATTACTCGGCGCGGTGGCGAGGCGCGCGACGAACTCCGGCTCTGGGTCCGTAGCACCCGCATCGCGCGCAAGCTGCATCGCCCGCGCCGCGTGGAGCAAGACCTGGACGCTCTCGATTCCGGAGATCTCCTCGAAGAACCAGCCACAACTCGTGAACATCATCTGGCCGTGGCGTTCCATTTCGAGCAGGGTCCAGGCCAGGATCCGGTCGTCACCCGCGATGCCAGGTGCGTGGCGATCGATGAACGCCGCGCGTGTGGCGCCGGAGGGGTCGAGCAGCACCCGCACGTAATCGTCACGCGCGAGCCACGGGTCCCGGAACAGCCTTCGGC
Source organism: Acidobacteriota bacterium (assembly GCA_031401755.1). GTDB lineage: Bacteria > Acidobacteriota > Polarisedimenticolia > Polarisedimenticolales > Polarisedimenticolaceae > JANNRU01. The sequence goes on from JANNRU010000520.1 coordinate 1,736, forward strand.
CACGCTCGAAGTACGAGCGGCCCAGTGATTCGCGGAGTTCGTCGAGCGCCAGGCGAAGCGGCGCGCGCCACGCCTGGTGCCATCCCGGCCGTCCTCCTGCGCACCCGCAGTTCGCACGCCAGCGTTCGACACCGTGGGCGCAGCTCCACGAGCTCGGCTCGTGGAGCTCGACGTTCATCGTCGGTGGGTGGCGTTCGAGGAACTCGGAGTAGTTCGTCAAACGAACGTCTGGCTCCCGTTCGATCCGGTCGAGAGCCCAGGTCAGCGCCATCTCGCCGAATCGATGATGGTGCCCGTAGGTTTCGCCGTCGGTCGCCACGTGGGCGAGTCGGGGCTCGGCCGCGCGTCGGCAGAGCGCAAGCAGGCGTTCGGCCAGAGTCGCACCGCTGTCCAGAAGACGTCCGAAGGCGAT
>JANNRU010000521.1:0-1729 GCA_031401755.1 Acidobacteriota bacterium
AGGGCGCCATCAATCTGCGCGGGCCGGATAGTGGATGCAGGCCTGTGACGACGACTGCGCTTCTGAGGTCGAAGGGGTTGCGGCCGCATCGCAGGACGGTGTCGACCAGGGGGTTAGAAATCGATGACGCTGGTGTACCACGCGGAGGTGCTGTCGGAGGGGGTGGGCGGCGGCGTGAAGGAGCTGTCGATCGGTCGGCGGTGAAGGGGGCATGAACTGCCTGGCTGTGCGCGCGAAGATGCCAAGCCAAGAGCTGCTTCGACTATGAGATCGCTAAAGTCCGTCGGGAAGTCCCTCGATGGTCGTCGCCTCGGACCAGTAGCGATCGAACTCCTGTAGCGCCCGCTCGGGTTCCCGTTGTTGCGAGACGGTCCCCGTCTCTCGTCCGAGATCCCCAAGCGTCTGGCTCGATTCCCATACCTCCCGGGCATCGACCAACAGCCACCTTGAGTGCGCACTCGGATGCTGGCGAACTGCAATAGTTGCCGAGCGCTCCTCCACCAAGAGGCGCAGCGCTTCAATCGTGTCGCATTTGGCGGTCTTGCCCCAGTTTGCCTTCGAGGTGACGACGAGACGCAGGGCAACCTCAGCGGACAGCGATCCGAGCTGATACACCGTGGTTGCTTTCAGATAGGGATCGAGAAGACCCAACTGACGGTCCACGCGAGCCAGAAGCTGCTGCACGAACGAGCGCGCCTGAAATCGCTGTCCAGGCGTAAAAGTCAGTTCGGATCGAAGATCTGATCCGACGCTTATGAGTGGTATGCGCTGGAATTCACTTCGCGCGTCCAAGTATGCCCGGAGCGTCTCCAGGCCAACATCGGTCAATCGGTAGAGACCTCCACCGGGAATTTCGACGAGGATCCGCGTCACGAGAAGGTGGTCAATGATGGCTTCGCCGAAGTGCATTCTTTCTCCGTGGAATACTCCTCCACGGCGGGGATCGATGCCTACGGCGAGCATCAGGTCGCGGTGACCGACAGGCCTGTCCACGCGTCGTTTCGCCTCTACGAATGTGCCCGCAAGCATGGCGAATTCGTTGTTGTTCAACTCGATCGGTGGTGTCCTGCCCAAGACCCGAAAAAACTCAGTCATCGGTAGTCCCCGCACTGCGGCAACGCAGGAGTTTCTACATCGCCAAGTGGAGCGCTGGTCGCCGTTCAGCCTCAGAGCGTCTTCAGCAGTTTCAGCTATCGGCTGCACGCCGGAAACGTCGCCGGGTTTCTTCCTGACATCACCTCTCCAATGAGCTGCCTTCCAAACCGTGTCTCGCCTTGATGATGGACCATACGGCCGAGCGTCCAAGGTAGGACAGCGGCACGGGCGGCAAGCTCGGTCTCGGTTAGCCCGAGGCGCTCACGGCGGGCGCGGAGACGTTCGCCGCATTCTAGCTTGGGACGATTCAGCATTGACCCCCTACGGCGTCACGACCGCGTTCGCGCGCGCCATGACCCCAATGAACTGACGCTTCCCTGTTTCCGTCGTTCTAGTGATAGTCGAATTGAAGTACGGCAGCGTGACGCTCTTCGAGCCGGTCGGAATCCAACTATCATCGAAGAGGAACACAAAGTTGCAGCCATTCTTCGCTGCAACATACGCCAGTTGCCGATCGGCCCGACTCATGCCGCCGATCGTCACCGATACAGTTGGATTCTCTGGTAGCACGATAGTTGATAGGTCAACGTGCTTGCCGAGGAACGACTCCAGCCGGTCCGGGTAGCTCGATAAA